>DATLVK010000043.1:0-4239 GCA_035577605.1 Buchnera sp. (in: enterobacteria)
TATACTAATAGTATAACTTCGCTTCCCTAAACTAACTTTTAATGTCTCCATATTTAATAATTCTCCATAAAATATAACAATAAAAAATTTAGTGATTTTTCTCTAGTAAATAAATAATACGATTTGCTACAATTTTCGCACTTTTTTCATCTGTATTCACCACGATATCTGCTATTTCTTGATAAAGAGGATTTCTTTCATTCGCTAGATTTTCTAATATCACTCGACGAATTAAAATATCTTGCTGTAATAATGGACGTTTTTTGTCTCGTTGTGTTCGTAATAATTGTTTTTCTATTGTTGTTTTTAAATAAATTACAGTTCCTCGAGCAGAAAGTTGATTCCGTGCTTCTCGAGATTTTATAGAACCACCTCCTGTAGCTAATATAATACCATGAAGTTGAGTAAGCTCATTAATTATTTTTTTTTCTCGATCTCGAAATCCTTTTTCACCTTCTACATCAAACACCCAACTCACATCTGCACCAGTACGTTTCTCAATTTCTTGATCAGAATCATAAAATTCCATACGAAGTTGTTGAGATAATTGACGACCAATAGTACTCTTACCGGCACCCATCGGTCCAATAAGAAAGATATTTCTTTTTTCTGCCATTTTCTTAAATATAAATAAATATAATTTGTTAATAATACCTACACTCAATAATACTAGATAGTAGGACATAAATTTAAAATTTTAAAATATAGTATATAATAAAGTTATATTAAAAAACAAAAATACTAATAAAAATTTAGCGTAATTTTAAAAAAACAAAAATTATACAATATCTGTATATTAACATCACTAAAAATTGCATCAATTGAAAATTGTACTTTTATACTACTGAATAACACAAACAATTTAAATCTACATTGTTAAATAAAAAATATTACTATTGAATTTAAGTAGTTGTTACTTAAGAAAAAATTATATCATTAATTAATATTTAAAACATGAAAAATTTTATATTTTTATTTACATAACATATTTTGTTACATTGACAGTATTAAAAAAAAATGCTGTTTTAATTGTTCTACAATATTTATTATTGCGAATAGTATTATTTTTATTAATAAAAATAATATTAAAGAAAAAATATTATTTCTTAACATAAATTATACTATATAATATAAACGGTTAATTAAAATTATTGAACAGTAAAAACTAAAAAATCATGTCTATAAAATACAAGTGACTTTCAAATCAAATTTATTGATAAAATATCAATATTGATAGAAAAATTTATTAATTTAAATATTGAAAATATATATCATTTTTACATTATAATATTCAATATATTCCTTAAATTAAGATTAACTATTGTAAAAAAATAATATTTACTTACTAAATAAAATTAGTAAAATATAGTGTATTTATATACAATCAGATTCATTTTATAGAGCATCATACGTAATTTTAAAAAAATTAAAATTATTATAAATAATCATTAAAAAATAAAATAAACATTGATACCATATAATTATATATTTAAATATTATTACCTTATATACCATCTTATAAAAAATATTCAATAGACGAAAAAACTAGAAATAACAGATTATCATAAAAAATAACTATCATTTATTATGAAACAAAATATCTTAAATAAGTAAAATTACTTATAAATAAACAAATAATATATTTTCTATTAAAAAAATATTTTAAAAATACTTAAAAATATAAAATTGCTTGACCTTATTTTTTATAAGAACTATTATAATTATAAAGTCTATAAAATAAATTTTAAAAAATTAGGTGAGGTGTCCGAGAGGCTTAAGGAGCACGCCTGGAAAGCGTGTATTATGGAAACGTATCAAGGGTTCGAATCCCTTCCTCACCAAATATAATAAAATTATTATATTTTTTAAAATCACTGCATCAATATATTTAAATTTATTACCGATATCCATTTCATATATATTTATATTATATCTATTATAGTATAATAGATTCTAAAGCCAAACTAATCATATTATCTAAAGTAGACCTTCTCGCTTCTGCAGTAATACTGGTTAATTTTTTAATATGATCGGTAACTGTACAAATAGAAATAGCTTGAATTTTATATTTTGCTGCCAACGCATATAAACCTGCTGTTTCCATTTCTATACCTAGAATACCGTATTTTTCTATTATTTCTAAAATTGATGTATTATCAGAATAAAATAAATCAGTTGTAAATAAATTACCTACATTTATTTTAAAATCTAATTGTTTAGCAGCTTTAACCGTATTCATAAGCATAGAAAAACTAGCAATAGCTGAAAAATCGTTATCTTGAAAATTTAATCTATTCACTTTTGAATCAGTACAAGCCCCCATTGCGACTACTATATCATGTAATTCAATATCTTTAATAACTGCTCCACACGTTCCTACTCGTATAATTTTTTTTACACCATATTCGGTGATTAATTCTTTTACATAAATAGAACATGATGGTATCCCTATACCATGACTCATAATAGAAATTTTACGATTTTTGTAGATTCCAGTAAACCCTAACATAGATCTGATATTATTTACTTGAACAACATTTGTTAAATAATTATCAACTATATATTGTGCTCTCATTGGATCACCTGGCATTATCACTATGTCTGAAAAATCTCCTATCTTAGCATTCATATGAAGAGTAGCCATATTATTTCCTTTTATCTAACATTTTATTAATAACTATATATATGGATTGTATTATAACATATTTTTTCCATAATTCATTTTTGACAAATTAAAATACTGTGCCAATGTTTGACCTATATCTGAAAAAGTTTTTCGATGACCTAAATATTTAGCTGAAAAACCAGGTCTATAAATTAAAATTGGTACATATTCTCTTGTATGTTCAGTACCCAACCAAGTAGGATCACAACCATGATCTGCTGTTATAATCAAAATATCTTCTTTCTTTACTAAGTCCAATAGTTCAGGTAATCTAGAATCAAATAATTCTAATCCTCTTGCATACCCTGAAACATCACGACGATGTCCCCATAGAGAATCAAAATCAACAAAATTAGTAAAAATAATAGTATTATCTTTAGATTTTTTAATTTGACTAATGGTAGCGTCTAATAAACCATTTAATCCAGTGGCTTTTATATTATACGTAATACCTACACCAGAATAAATATCAGAAATTTTACCTATTCCGATAACAACACCATGTTTTTCCTCTATTAATTTTTGTAAAACAGTTGAAGACGTAGGCTTATTTGATAAATCACTTCTATTGCTTGTTCTAAAAAAATGATTTTTCTTAACGCCAAGAAATGGTCTAGAGATCACTCTTCCAATATTATATTTCTTCTCATTTAATATTTTTCTCACCATTTGAGAAAGATTATATAATTTTTGTAAACCAAATATTTCCTCATGACATGCAATTTGAAAAACCGAATCTTGAGAAGTATAAAAAATAGGTTTTCCTGTATAAATATGTTCTTCACCAAAATCATTTAATATTTTGGTTCCAGAAGCATGACAATTTCCTAATGATCCTGTTAAATTAGCACTTATTAAGATTTCTTGTAATAATTCCTGAGGAAAACTATTTTTTATTTTTTTAAAATAATCCCAATTAAATAATACAGGAACGCCTACTATTTCCCAATGTCCAGAAATAGTATCTTTACCAGAAGACATTTCACTGGCATAAGCATAACTTCCTATAATATTTTCATTATAATCATTAATAGAAAATAATAATTTATTTTTTATTTTTTCAACTAATTTACCTAAACCTAAAGATATTAAATTTGGAATTTTTAATGGACCTATCCTATTTTTATTAGCTACACCAGTTGAACAAGCTTGTAATATATGCCCAAAAGTATCTGCACCATCATCACCAAACTGATAAGCATCACTACTTGAACCAATCCCAAAAGAATCTAATACCAAAACAAACGCTCGTTTCATATATTGTTGTATATCCTAATAATATTGATACATCATTTTCGACTTATTTAAATTTTAATTAATATACATTGGTTATTTTTTTACTTTAATTTTAACAATAAAAATTAAATATCTAAAAAATAGATATCAATGTTCGCGTATTTTAGAAAACATAATTTTAGGATAACGTGAAATAACAATATTTAAATTAACAATACTCGGAGCAATATACGTTAACTGGTTTCCACTATCAATAGCTAAATTAGCCGTATATTTTAATTTAAATTTATTTAACTGTTCGTCATCAGTAGATGAAATCCATCTTGCAGTAATAATAT
>DATLVK010000044.1:0-2760 GCA_035577605.1 Buchnera sp. (in: enterobacteria)
ATTCATGCATCCTATACAAAACAATCTCACTTAGCTGCTAAACTAATTAAAGATGTGATTGCTGAACCACATCGCATAAGATTAATACATAATTTTTCTCATGCAAAAAAAATAATTTTAAAAATGGGCGCTCTTAATTGCAGTATTTCTGGATCAGGACCTACTCTATTTGCCATATGTGATAACATGATTCTAGCAAAAAAAATAGCCAAATGGCTTAATGTCAATTATTTAAAAAATAATAAAGGTTTTGTACATATTTGTAATATAAATACTACTGGTGCATGTAACATAGGAGAATAAATGAAACTTTACAATCTTAAAGAAAAAAACGAAAAAGTAAATTTTTCTCAAGCTATTAAATTAGGATTAGGAAAAAAACAAGGCTTATTTTTCCCTTTAAATTTACCTGAAATTCAAAAAGAAAAATTAGAAGAACTATTGGAAATGGATTTTATTACGAGAAGTAGCAATATTCTTTCATTCCTTATTGGTGATGAAATAAATTATGATGAATTACATAGTCGTATTAAAGCAGCATTTTTATTTTCTCCACCAAAATTAGTGGACATTACAAAAAATATAGCATGTTTTGAATTATTTCATGGCCCAACTTTAGCATTTAAAGATTTTGGTGCGCGTTTCATGGCTCAAATGCTGTCACATCTTAGTCAAAATGGAAATAATCAACTTATTACTATCTTAACTGCTACATCAGGAGATACAGGTGCAGCAGTAGCTCATGCTTTTTATAATATGAATAACATACGTGTGGTAATTTTGTATCCGAAAGGGAAAATTAGCGAATTACAAGAAAAGTTATTCTGTACATTAGGTGGTAATATTACAACTATAGCTGTTAATGGTAGTTTCGATGAATGTCAAAAATTAGTAAAAAAAGCTTTTAATGATAAAGAACTTAAAAATAATACTGGTTTAAATTCTGCAAATTCTATTAATATTAGTAGGTTATTGGCACAAATTTGCTATTATTTTGAAGCTTTTGCATTAATTGCAAAAGAAAAAAGAAAAAAATTAGTTATTTCTGTTCCTTGTGGTAATTTTGGTAACTTAACCGCAGGATTACTAGCAAAATCTCTCGGTTTACCTATTACATCATTTATAGCAGCTACTAACGCTAATGACACTGTTCCCCGTTTTCTTAAAACTGGTCAATGGAAACCACATCTCACAATTTCTACAATTTCTAATGCAATGGATATCAGTCAACCAAACAATTGGCCAAGAGTAGAAGAACTATTTTCTCGAAAAAAATGGAATTTAAAAACTCTTGGATTTGGGAGTGTTTCTGATGATGAAACGAAAAATACATTATTAGAACTACAACAATTAGGTTATATTTCAGAACCCCACGCTGCTATAGCGTATAAACTATTGAAAAATCAATTAAAAGATGATCAATTTGGATTATTTTTAGGAACGGCACATCCTTCAAAATTTAAAAAAACTGTTGAAAATATTTTAAATATACATTTACCACTACCTAAAAAATTATCAGACCGTGCTGATTTATCTTTATTATCACATAACATATTACCAAATTTTTCTCAATTACGTAAATTTTTACTCAACAAATAAAAATATTATATCTAATAGAGAGGAGAATTTTATATTCTTTCCTCTCTTTTTTAAAACATCCATATATTAATTTTATATGTCTATCTTATTTATTATAAAACATATATATACTGTACATAATATATATGTTTTAAAATAAATAATTTTTTAATTAAACATTAAATAAAAAATTTATAATATCACCATCTTTAATACAATATTGCTTTCCTTCACTTCTAATTTTCCCTAATTCTTTTGATTTTTTTTCTCCTTTATATTGTATAAAATCAAGATAAGAAATTACTTGCGCTCGAATAAAACCTTTTTTAAAATCTGAATGAATTTTACCTGACGCTTCTATTGCTGTAGTACCTTCAGTAATCGTCCAAGCTCTAACTTCTTTTTTCCCAGCAGTAAAAAAAGTCTGTAAATTCAATAAAGAGTACCCTAATTCAGAAATATGATCTAATTTAGACTTTTTTCTTTCTAATCCATGTATAGATTTATTTTTTTCTATTTTATTTATATTAGCAGAATTAGATTCAAGAATTGCAGATAATGTGATTACTTTAGCATGTTCTTTTTTAGCTATATCATAAATTTTTTTTATATTATCATCTCTATTAGATAATGTATGATTGACGTTTATTACATACATTACTGGTTTTATAGTAAGCAATCTTAAACCACGAATCAATAAATATTCTACTGGACTCATGTTTAATGTTCTTAACATATTAAATTCTTTTAAGTGAGCAACACATCTTTCTAACATAAAAAGTTCTTTTTTGAAAAAATTATTTTCTATATTTATTTTTTTTCTTATTTTTAAAATATGAGATTCACATATATTTAAATCAAATAAACACAATTCAATATTAATTATTTCAATATCAAAAATAGGTTGAATTTTTCCATAAATATGAGTAATTTGAGTATCATTAAAAATACGTACAACGTGCATTATTGCATCAGTATCTCTAATATTACTAAGAAATTGATTTCCTAATCCTTCACCCTGTGCAGCACCCTGTACTAATCCAGCTATATCAACAAATTCTATACAAGTTCTTACAATTCGTTCAGATCTAATAATATCTGCTATTTTATACAGACGATCATCAGAAACTGGTACCATACCTATATTAGGTTTAATAGTACAAAATGGAAAATTTTCAGCTG
>DATLVK010000045.1:0-17146 GCA_035577605.1 Buchnera sp. (in: enterobacteria)
CTAAATCAATATTTGTCAATAATCTTTTTTTAAAATATCGTTGCCATTCTATTTGATATAAAAAATCTTCAGTAAAAGATGGATTACCAAAAAATAACCAGTTTCTTCCTTTTGCATTTTGATTATCTCTTTCTTGCATAAAAGCACGAAACGGAGCAATACCTGTTCCAGCACAAATCATAATAATAGGAATATCATTGTTTTGAGGTAAACGAAAATGATTACTTTCAATAATAAAAATCTTAATTTTATCATCTTCTTGTACACGATGAGTTAAATATCCCGAAGCTCCTCCTAAATATAATTTGCCTTTATCTAAATATTGTATAACTCGTACGGTAATATGTACTTCGTTTTCTATTTCTAATTGAGAGGAAGATATTGAATATAAACGCGGTGTTAAAGGTCTTAAAATTTCTAAAATACATTGAGCAGAATTATATACAGGATATTCTTTAATCATATTAACAATTGATACTGTATTAGCATACAGTCTTAATTTTTCTTTATTCGATACTATATCGTTTAATATTTTGTTATTAGATAATTTAGCATAGGAGGATACTACACTCATATTATTTACAGTTAGTTCAAAATTATTTTTTAATAAATCATATATGGATTTATTTTTTTTATTTATTGTTATCTTAAAATCTTCTTTAATATTTAATAACTTTAAAAACTCTTTTATTAAATATGGATCATTTTCATACCAAACACCAAGAACATCTCCAGGTTGATACCTAATACCAGAATTACTGATATCTATTTCAATATGGCGCACATCTCTTGTAGAATTTCGTCCAGTAATTTTTTTATTAGTAGATAAACTCGCTAAAAAAGGTTTTTCTTTTGTATAAGAAATAATAGTAGATAAAGATTTTTTTTCTTCTATAACCAAATCTTTAATACCACTATTTTTTTCTTTCAATATTTTACTGATCTCTCTAATAACATTATCGCACCATTGTTTGGCTATTTTAGTATATTCAATATCAGCATCTACTCGATCAAGTAACCGAATACCACCTAATTCATGTAATTTTTTATCAAAATCTTTTCCAGATTGACAAAATAAATTATAAGAACTATCACCAAGTCCAAAAACGCTAAAATAAAAATTATTTAATTGAGGAGCCTTTTTAGACATTAAATATTTATATAAATCTAATGCTTCTTCTGGTGGTTCACCTTCTCCTTGAGTAGAAGTAATAATAATCAATATTTTTTCTTTATTAAGTTTTTTAAATTGATAATCAAATGCATTTACTAAAGTGGTTTTAATATTTATTACACTACATTTTTCATATAATAATTTCGATAATGCACGTGCATTACCTGTTTGTGAAGCAGATAATATAGTAACAAAACATTCCTTTAAAACAATACTTTTAGTTGACGATGTATTTTTTTTTTGTTTCGACAAACCCCAAAAATAACCAGACACCCAAGCTTGTTCTATATTAGAAAAAGTACTACTCACTGATTCTAAAATATCTAATTGTTTTTTACTTAAAGGCAATAAATTATCTTTTTGAATATCTTCCATTTTATTATTACCTATATTATTGTATATATAATATAAAGTTAAAATTTAAAATATATAAAATATACATATTTATTTAATTAATGAAATTTAAAAAAATTATGTTTTTTACATATAAAATTTATTTTTATATCAAAAAAAACTGTTAATTTAATATATTGTATTAATCTAATTAATAAACTATTTTTAATATAAAAATATTATTTTATTTTCTACTAATATTGATAACATAGTAAAAATTTTTGAATAAACAACAATTATCTATTAAAATAAATATTGCCATAAAACGATAGCCATATATATTTTATATAATACTCTTTAAATAATAAATAATATCCAAGGCTTCACGTGGAGAAATCTTATCTGGATCAACCATATTAATACAATATAAAATAGAATTTTCTGATTGTTTGTTAGAAAAATTATTTTTAGGTAATTCTATCATTTTTTTTAATTTTATTTTTGCCTCATCAATAATTATTTTTGGTATACCAGCTAAAGCAGCTACTGCTAATCCATAACTATTTTTTGTAGCACCATCTTTTATAATATGCGTAAATGAAATATGATTCTTATATTCAATCACACTACAATGAACATTTTTTATTTCTTTAAATTTTTTTTCCAAACATGTTAATTCAAAATAATGAGTAGAAAATAAAGTAATAGACTTAATACACACAATTAAATATTCAGCACATGCTAATGCTAAAGATAAACCATCATAAGTAGAAGTCCCTCTGCCAATTTCATCTATTAAAACTAAGCTATTACAACTAGCATTATGTAAAATACTGGCCATCTCTATCATTTCCATCATAAAAGTCGATCTACCAATTGATAAATCATCAGCTGAACCAACTCTTATAAAAATTTTATCAAACAAACCGACTACTGCGTTTTTAGCTGGTACGTAACTTCCTATCCATGTCATAATGACGATTAATGCTATTTGTCTCATATAGGTACTTTTTCCTCCCATATTACTACCTGTAATAATAATCATTCTTTTATTCTTCGATAAAAATACAGAATTAGGTATAAAAGGAGTCTTTAATACTGATTCAATAACAGGATGACGACTATCTATTAAAGAAATAATCGGTTTTTCTTTCAAAATAGGACGCGTGTAATTCATCGTAATAGAACGTTCTGAAAGATTAGTTAATACATCAATTTCAGCTATTGCTTGACCACTAACTTGCAATTTTTCTATATAAGACAGTAATATATCAAAAATTTCTTTATATAATTTTTGTTCTAAATCTATACTTTTTTCTTCAGCAATTAAAATATTTTTTTCATAATTTTTTAATTCTTGTACAGTATAGCGTTCACAATTTTTTAATGTTTGACATTTTTTATAAAAATCAGGGATTAAATGACTATATCTTTTATTCACTTGAATATAATATCCAATAATTCTATTATATTTAATTTTTAATGATTCTATTCCTAAACTTAATTTTATTTTTACTTCAAAATTTTTTAGATACTGTTTTGTATTTTTTTTAATTAATCTTAGTTCATCCAACTCAACATTATATCCATTAGCTATCACTTCACCTTCACGAATTGATTTAGCAGGAGATTGAGATATAGCACGTTCTAATAAGTGAAATAAATGAATAAAATCTCCAATTAAAATACATAAGTTCTGAATGTGCTCAACATTAATCGTTATTAACAATTTTTTTATTTTAGGTAAAATTAAAAAAGTTTTTCTGATATCAACTAGATCTTTTGGAGATGCTGTACGTAAAGCAATACGAGAAGAAATACGTTCTAAATCACTTATTTGATACAAAATAGATTGTAATGTATGATAAATATTTTGCAAACCTTGTATGCTATCTTGACGTTTTATAACAGTATTAATATCGCGCATAGGGGAATTTAACCATCTTTTTAACATTCTGCTACCCATAGATGTAGATGTATGATCTAGAATATGACACAAAGTGTTTTTATAACCTCCTGAAATATTTTTAATAATTTCTAAATTTTTACGAGTAAATGTATTTATAATAATGTGATCTTGTATATTATGTATCTTTATTGATTTTATATGAGGTAATACAGCATTTTGAGTATTTTTTACATATTGAAATAAACAACCAGCAGCACATAAAGCAACGCATGCTTCCTCTACACCAAAACCACTTAAATTATTGGTACCAAATTGTAAATTTAATTGACGATAGGCAGTATCTAATTTGAATTCCCATAAGAAACGCTTACGTAATCCACGATTATCTTTAATTAATTCATAATGAATGAAATTTTCAGGATATAGTAATTCCTGTGGATTTGTTCTTTGTAACTCAGATAATAAATCTTCAGTACAACTGTATTCTGAAATAATAAACTCACCAGAACAAATATTTAAAGTTGAATAACCAAAAATATTTCCTTTCATCCAAATTGATGCTAATAAATTATCTTGATTATCTTTTAAAAATACATCATTAGTAACAGTTCCAGGAGTGATTACTCTAACAACTTTACGTTGTAATAATTTTTTTTCTGAGTTAGATTCTTCTATTTGTTCACAAATTGCAACTGATTCTCCCAATTTTATTAACTTTGATAAATACATATCTGCTGAATTATAAGGTATTCCAGACATAGGAATTTCTTTTCCTGCTGAATAGCCTCTCTTTGTTAAAGTAATTTTTAATAAATTAGAAATCTTTTTAGCATCTTCATAAAATAATTCGTAAAAATCTCCCATTCTATAAAATAAAAGCATGTCTGGATAATTTGACTTTAATGCAAGATATTGTTTAATCATTGGTGTGTGATCGTTGCTTTTATTTATTTTATTCATGTATGGTCTCTAATCATCATTACTTGTAAATATAATTGATCATTCATAATAAAAATATAAATATTTATTTTTTTATATATAATTGTATAAAAATGTAATGTTTATTAAATTAATTAATTTCACATCTTCTATACTTTTTATATAAAAATAAAATAATAGTTAAACCACATTTATTAATATTAATATATTAATATAACAAATTTTATTTATATAAAATTTATTAAATATATAATATGAAAATAGTTTACATACATTAAAAATATTTCAATAAGCAGTATTTAGAATAGATAATTCTATAAAAAAAATGAAATTAATACTATAGATTATAGTAAAATAATAATAAAATAATAAAAAAATATATTTTAAAAAATTATACATAAAAACATGAAATAAATAATTAAGAAATATACCATATCTAAATAAGATACATCAATTTTATATTATAAAAAAATAATATTACTATAAAGAATACATAGTTATTTATCAAAAAAATTTTAAAATTTATATTTTCGTTATATTCTTAAAAAAATATTTATCTGTTATAATATTATAAAGATTTCTTATAATTAATCTTATCTTATATAATTAAAATTATTAAATATTAAGGAACAGACATGAATATTATAAATAAAAAAAAATATTAATTATAGACGGTACATCTTATGTATATCGTGCATATTATACTTTTCCATCTTTAACAAATAGATCAGGCATACCATCTGGAGCAATATATGGTGTAATTAATATGTTACGCAAACTACTGATAAAATATCAAGATTATCAAATAATAACTGTATTTGATACACCTAATAAAACCTTTCGTCATACCCTTTTTAAAAATTATAAAAAAAATAGACCCAGCATGCCTGAAAATTTAAAAAGTCAAATTCAACCATTATATAAAATAATAAAATTCATAGGAATACCTGTAATTACTATACCATCAGTAGAGGCAGACGATATCATAGGTACGTTATCCTATCGTGCTGAAAAATTAGGTTTATCTGTACTGATTAGTAGCAATGATAAAGATATGATTCAATTAGTAAGTGAAAAAATTAGAATTATTAATTCTATGCAAGATGTCATAATTGGACTAAATGAAGTAAAAGAAAAATATGGTATAATATCACCAATACTTATGATTGATTTATTAGCATTAATGGGAGATGTTTCTGATGGTATTCCAGGAATACCAGGAATAGGTAAAAAAACTGCTTTAATACTCTTAAAAAAATTTGGATGTCTTGAAAATATATATAAAAAAATAGAAGATATTAAAACGTTACCAATACGTGGAACAAAAAATATAACAATACAAATAAAAAAAAATAAAGAAATAGCTTTTCTTTCAAAAAAATTATCAACAATTAGATTAGATATACCTATTAATCTTAATTTTCAAGATTTAAAAAAATCAAAATTTAAAAAACAAGAAATATTATATTTTTTTAATTACTATAATTTTCAAAAATGGAACGAACAGGTAAAAAATAATTCATGGCTACTAATCACAAAATAGAAAAAAAAATAAAAAATAAATTAGATACAGAATATACTATTGTTTCAAATAAAAAAAAAATTGAAAAAATGTTGCAAATAATAGAACAATACCACTATTTCTCTTTTACAATTAAAACAGATTCACTTGATATACAAGTAGCTCGTATTACCAGCATTTCTTTATCTGTCATGCCTAATCAAGTATTTTACATACCTATAATTAATCATGACGAATATTTTTTTAAAAAAAATGATGTAAACAATAATTTTAAAAAAATTAAAAATTTATTTGAAAACCTACATCAACTTAAAATAGGTTATAATATAAAGAAAAATTATCAGATTTTAAAAAAATATAATATTAAATTATCCGGAAATCAATTCGATACTATGATTGCATCATATATGTTGAATAATACATATAAAAAAAATGAAAAAATAGAAGATTTAGAAAATTTATGGATTAATAAAAATGAAAAAAATATTGATATTAAAATCATTAACAATCGAGAATCTGATATAAATTTGAAATTGTACATCACAATGTCAATTATTTTAAATGAAGAAAAAAAAACAAAAGAAATATTAGAAAATATAGAAATGCCATTAATAAAAGTAATAGCGAATATCGAAGAAAATGGTATTTTAATAGACAGTGATATATTAAAAAAACAATCAAAAAAAATTAACTGTCAATTATTAAAATTAAAAGAAGACGCTTATCGATTAATAGGATTTTCTTTTAATATATTATCTAGTAAAAAATTAAAAGAAATATTACTGTTAATTGAAGAAAACAAAAACAAAAAAAATATTATTATTCATGATGATCAATCACATATACAGAAAAAAGATGTACTACTTAACATCGTTAAAAACTACCGTAGTTTATATAAGTTAAAATCAACATACGTCGATACGTTACCTAAAAAAATAAATAAAATAACAGGTAGAATACACACATGCTATAATCAAGCTAACACTATAACAGGACGTTTATCGTCTACAAATCCTAATTTACAAAACATTCCATCTAAAACTCAAGAAGGTAATAATATTCGTCAAGCATTTATAGCTTCAGAAAACTGTTATATAGTTTCTGCTGACTATTCTCAAATAGAATTAAGAATTCTAGCACATTTATCACAGGATAAATCAATGATCAAATTATTCTCTGATAATGCTGACATACATAAAATAACAGCATCTGAAATATTTAACATCCCTATCACAGAAGTTACTAACGTACAAAGACAACATGCAAAAGTGATTAATTTTAGTTTAATTTATGGTATGGAGTCCTTTGGTTTGTCAAAAAAATTAAAAATAAATATACCAACAGCCAAAAAATACATTTCGGTATATTTTAAACGTTATAAAGGTGTTTATGAATATAAAAAATATATTTGTCAATCTGCATTAAAAACAGGATACGTATCAACACTAAATGGTAGAAAAATATATATTCCCAATATTACCTCAAAAAATTTTTTTACGCGTAAATCAGCAGAAAGACTATCTATTAATGCTCCTATTCAAGGCACAGCATCTGATATTATAAAATTAGCAATGATTAAAATATACAATTTCTTACAACAAAAACATCACATAGATGCAAAAATGATTATGCAAGTACATGATGAATTAGTATTTGAAATAAAAAAAGAAAAAATTAATAGTATTTATAAAGGAATACGTAATATAATGGAATACAGCACCAAATTAGACATACCTATACTTGTACATATCAAAATAGGAAATAATTGGAAAGAAAATATACAATATATTTAATAAATATATAATATTTAATTAAATCATTTTTTATTAAAATTATATGGTTATAAAAAAATTAATTTAATTTATTATATCTAAAACAATACTATATATTTATATTTAATTATTTTAATTTGATTGACTATACCAATAATCTAATCTTGTACGTAGTGCATCAATTCCAATTTTCTTTAAAGAAGAAAATAAATATATGTTAAAAGACGACAATGCAAATTTAGATAACTTTTCAGTCACTATTTTTAATTGTTTTTTTCGATTGTCAAATATTATTTTATCTGATTTAGTCAACAACACTAATACTGGTATTTTATATCTCACAGCAATATTTAATAAATTTTCATCAAATGGTTTCATAGGATATCTGATATCCATAAATAATACTAATCCCTTTAAACATGTTCGCATTGTTAAATATTTAACAATAGTTGTTTCCCATTTTAACCTTAATGATTTAGCTACTTTTGCGTAACCATATCCAGGCATATCAACTAAATAATGTTTTTTAGTAACAGCAAAAAAATTAATTAACTGTGTTCTACCTGGAGTTTTACTAATTCGAGCTAATTTTTTTTTATTTGTTAGAACATTTATTGCACTTGATT
The DNA here is from genome assembly GCA_035577605.1 of Buchnera sp. (in: enterobacteria). Classification (GTDB taxonomy): domain Bacteria; phylum Pseudomonadota; class Gammaproteobacteria; order Enterobacterales; family Enterobacteriaceae; genus Buchnera_C. The sequence continues at coordinate 8,276 of DATLVK010000045.1, forward strand.
TACCAGAATTAGAATAACCAACAAATACAATTTCAGATATATTGGGATTTTTTTGTGTTTTTACATAAACATTACTACTTAAAAAATAAGTGTTTTCATAATTATTTTTAAACAAAATTTGTTCCATTTATAATAAATTAGTAAACCATAAAACATAAATATATACCGTTATATAAAAATATTTACAACATAATATATATATTTTATTTAAAAAATATACATTAATATACGTACAAAGCAGCATGATTCATTTTTTCATTTTATCAAAATATAACTACATAAATTTTTTTAACAACATACGTGATTGCAACATATCTTATAATTTTTATTTAATAGTAATCATATCTAAGTAATAATTAACCTGATTATACTCCAATATTGTAAGGTAGTAAAATGAACAAAAATTTACGGAACATAGCTATAATAGCTCATGTCGACCACGGTAAAACAACATTAGTAGATAAATTATTACAGCAATCAGGTACTTTTCAAGATCACGAAGAAACTAAAGATAGAATTATGGATTCAAATGATTTAGAAAAAGAAAGAGGAATTACCATTCTATCAAAAAATACAGCAATTCAATGGAATAATTATCGTATTAATATCGTAGACACACCTGGTCATGCCGATTTTGGTGGTGAAGTGGAACGAGTTATGAATATGGTTGATTCCGTATTACTGGTAGTGGATGCTCTTGACGGACCCATGCCTCAAACTAGATTTGTAACACAAAAAGCTTTTAATCAAGGTATGAAACCAATCGTTGTAATTAATAAAATAGACAGAAAAAACTCCAGACCTAATTGGGTAGTTGATCAAGTCTTTGATCTATTTGTGAATTTAAATGCAACAGATGAACAATTAGATTTTCCTATTATATACACTTCTGCATTACTTGGAATAGCAGGGACAAATTATGTTAAAATGGAAAAAGATATGAACCCATTATATCAAGCTATAGTAAAATATGTTTCTCCTCCTTATGTTAATCCCAATGGTACTTTGCAAATGCAAATATCTCAATTAGATTATAGTAACTATTTAGGAATTATTGGAATAGGTAGAATCCAACAAGGTACAGTCTTTCCTAACCAACTAATCACCATCATTGATAGAGAAGGAAAAACAAGATCAGCTAAGATCGGAAAAGTGTTAAATTACTTTGGATTAAAACGTATTGAAGTACCCATAGCTTATGCTGGAGATATTGTTGCTTTAACTGGACTAAATCAATTAAATATTTCTGATACTATTTGTGATCCTAAGAATTTACAAACACTGCCTATTTTAAATATAGACAAACCTACAGTAAAAATGTTTTTTTGCGTGAATACCTCACCTTTCTCTGGTAAAGAAGGAAAATATTTAACTTCAAGACAAATTTTTAAAAGATTAAAAAAAGAAGAAATGTATAACGTGGCTTTAATGATTGAAGAAACTGCTGATGCAAATGTATTTTGTGTATCTGGACGAGGAGAATTACATCTATCTATACTCATTGAAAATATGAGAAGAGAAGGTTTTGAATTATCTGTATCACGTCCTAAAGTTATTTTTCGTGAGATAGATGGTGAAATGAAAGAACCTTTCGAAAATGTAACATTAGATATAGAAGAACAACATCAAGGAGCAGTCATGACCACTATTGGAGATAGAAAAGGAGAGATGAAAAACATGATTCCAGATAATAAAGGAAGAATTCGTTTAGACTATATTTTAACAAGTCGATCTTTAATCGGGTTTCGAACAGAATTCATGAATATGACTTCTGGAACTGGATTATTTTATTCATCTTTTAGTCATTATGGAAATATGCAGTTTAACAATACAGGACAGAGAAGAAATGGTGTATTAATTTCCAACAATACAGGTATGGCTGTAGGATTTGCTCTTTATAACCTACAAGAACGAGGTAAACTATTTTTAGGTCATGGTACTCAAGTATACGAAGGACAAATTATTGGCATACATAATCGATCTAACGATCTTACTGTAAATTGTTTAATAGGAAAAAAACTAACTAACATGCGTGCATCAGGAACAGATGAAGCTATTACATTAGTTACACCTGTAAAAATCACACTAGAAAATGCTTTAAGTTTTATAAACGATGACGAATTAGTAGAAGTTACGCCTATATCTATTAGGTTAAGAAAAAGATACCTAACAGAAAATGAAAGGAAACGGGTATCTAGATCAAATCGAAATTAATTATTTAATAAAAATATTTCAATAAATTTAATAAGAATATTTAATATAATAGAACCTTATTAGAATAAATAACTTTATTATTTAATTTTAAAAAATAAAATTACTTATTCTAATCAAGGTTCAATCAAATTACTCTTATTAAACCAACTAATTAAATATTACTTTTATAGTCATAAATCTAACAATAATATCGAGATTAAATGAATTATTTATGACTTAATAATTTTTTAATAATTTTTATATTATTATATTTTTGTTTTTTAATACAAAGATGTTCCGCATGAATTATTGATTCTAAATCAGATACTGCTATATTAAAATTATCGTTAATAATTAAATAATCATATTCTGAATAATGACTCATTTCTGCTACTGCTGCTTTCATTCTTCTTATTATCACTGCATTACTATCTTGTCCACGTGCTCGAATTCTACGATATAGTTCATTACTCGATGGAGGAAATATAAAAATACTTCTAGATTCTGGAATTTTTTGGCGAATTTGTTGAGCACCTTGCCAATCAATATTTAGAAAAACATCTGTACCTTGTGATAAAATATCATTAATTTTTTTTTGTGAAGTACCGTAATAGTAATTAAATACTTTAGCATATTCTAAAAATTTTTTTTCATGAACCATATTTTTAAATTCTTTTTTGGATACAAAAAAATAATGTTTTCCATTAATTTCTCCTGGTCTAATCATACGAGTAGTATATGATACTGAAACTTCTATTTTATAAAAAGACACTTTTTTTAGGATTGCTTGAATTAAACTTGACTTACCTGTACCACTTGGAGCCGAAACAACAAAAAGTATGCCTTTATTCATAATTTTAAAACACATTTAAAAAATCTGGACTAATATCATAAATAACTAATCGATTTAGTAAAAAGCTAATTTCATATTCTGTATAAAAATATAATAATATTGCTAAATAATGCAAATAATAACATAAAAAATATCTAATACTTTAATGAAATTTAGTTATTTATAAAATAAAAACTGTTTTTCTCACCAGATATACGAAATATATTTTTTACCGTTACAGTATTGTCTAGTATTGCTTGCATCCAAATAGAACCATCATACATAATAACAGACATCAGTACATATCCTACTGCATACCAATGTTCTATTTTTTTAAATTCTATTAAAGATCCAATATTAGGAATCTTACAACTAGAGACACCAACTAACCAATATAATGAATACTTATTCATCGATCTAAATTTCATTTTAGCAACCACTTCTTGACCATAATAGCAACCTTTTTTAAAATCTATTCCACCTAATTTTTCTAAATTCAAGGATAAAGGAATAAATTTATTCATAATATTGCTACTCACAATAGGAAAACCAGATTCAATTTCCAAAGACAACCACTGATTACTGGTACTAAGAAAAATATTTTCTCGTTTTATTTTATTAATCACTGGATGATCTTGAGGTGTAATCAATAAAAAACGTTCCTGTGGACTTCCAATCCATAATAAAATTATGTTTTTATCTGTTACCACAGGATTATCTTTATCTGGAAGATATGAAAATAATTTAGTCAATATTTCTCTAGATTTAAATCCAGCTATTCCAAATAATAAGAAATTATTTTCTTGACAGATTGTTACCTTAGAAAAAATAGCGTATTTTTTTAATTCTCTAATTTGTATTAAAGCAACATCTTTTCTCTCAATATAAGCATAACCGTGATTAAAATGAAACAAACGTAAAATACTCCATACTTTTCCATTCACATTACAATGAGCACAAATAATATGTTTATTTGATTTTAATAAATCTATATTAATTGTAAGCTGACTTTGTAAATATGTTCTGCTATCAGCTCCACCTACTGTAATAAACGACCAATCATCTAATTCAATGAAACTTAATGATAATTTGTTAGCAGGATAAACATATTTTTCAAATTTTATTTTTTTCATTAAAACATTATCCCACAAATTTTTTAAATTAATAGTTTAAAACTATTATATGCTACGTCATAATAATATATATTATTTTAATAAATAATATCTCTATCCAATATTAGATAATAATTTTATCATTTTTTTCTATGGTTCTATAACTATAATATACAAGAAAAATAACAATTTTTATTATTATAAAAAAATTATTTAAAATAAAACAAAAAATTTTTTTATCAATTATCAATAAATATTACTAATTTATACTTTAACTAAAATGATTATAAATAAAATATAATTTTATAAAATCATAATTTTTAAAATTATATTTTATAATACATAAGAAAAGGTCATATAAGAATGTTTGAAATTAATTTCATAAGGAATAAGCTTAAAAATCTAAACCAACGCACAAAAACATTAGTAACTATCTTTAAATATAATACAATAAAAGAACGTGTACTCGAACTTGATTTAGAACTAGAAAATCCAATAACATGGATTCATTCTCAATCAATAAAAAATATTAATAAAGAACGTTTTCGACTAAAAAAAATCATTAATTCGATTAAAGAAATAAAAAAAAATATTAAAGATATTATTTGTATTTTAAATATTAAAATATCAAAATCTGATACAAATTTTTTATATGAAATTAAAAAAGAACTAGAAAGAATAGAAAAAAAAATAAATGAATTAGAATTTTATCGCATGTTTTCTAAAAAACATGATCATTTAGATTGTTATCTAGATTTACAATCCGGATCTGGAGGAACAGAAGCTCAAGATTGGGCAAAAATACTACTGCGTATGTATTTAAAATGGAGTAGTGAAAAAGGTTTTAAAACAAATATTATTGAAGAATCAGAAGGAGATATAGCAGGAATAAAATCAGCTACTATAAAAATTACTGGAGAATATTCTTTTGGATGGTTGCGCACAGAAAGTGGTATCCACCGTTTAGTTCGTAAAAGTCCTTTTAATGCAAACAACCGAAGACACACCTCATTTTGTTCGGTTTTTATATATCCGGATTTAGACGATACAATTCATATCAATATTAATACCGCAGATTTACGTGTTGATGTTTACCGAGCATCAGGTGCAGGAGGTCAACACGTCAATAGAACAGAGTCTGCTGTAAGAATTACTCATTTACCTACTGGAATCGTTACTCAATGTCAGAATGATCGATCCCAACATAAAAATAAAGAACAAGCTATGAAACAAATGAGAGCAAAATTATACCAATTAGAAATACAAAAAAAGAAAACAGAAAAAAAAGAACTCAATAATACCAAATTAGATATAGGATGGGGACAACAAATACGTTCTTACATATTAGATAATTCTAGAATAAAAGATATGCGTACTGGAATAGAAACTCGTGATGTTCAATCAGTTCTAAATGGAAAATTAGATCAATTTATTATAACTAATCTAAAATTAGGATTTTAAAAAATAATATGTTTAATAAAATCGCTCAAAAAAACAAAATACAGAAATCATTAAGTCAAGAAGAAAAAATAAGAAAAAAAAAATTAATTGATATTTGCCAATCAGGATTTAATTTTCCAAATGATTTTAAACCTAATACAACTATCATACAAATTTATGACTTATATATTTCCAAAACTAATCAATATCTAAAAACAAAAAAAATTGATGTTAGCATCGCTGGCAGAATGACACAAAAAAGAATTATGGGTAAAAGTTCTTTTTTTACATTACAAGATGCAGATGGAAAGATACAAATTTATGTCACAAATAAAATATCGCCCCTTAATTTTTATTCGAATGAATTTAAAAAATGGAATTTAGGAGACATTATAGGTGTTACTGGAAGTATTTTTAAAACTAAAACAGGAGAATTAACCATCTATTCAAGTACATTGCAATTACTTACTAAAGCTCTACGCCCTCTTCCAAATAAATTTCACGGATTATCTGATCCAGAAATTAAATATAGAAAACGTTATTTAGATTTAATTAGTAATAAAGAATCATTAATAATATTTAAAAAACGTTCTGTTATTTTAAATATTATCCGTACTTTTATGTTAGAAAAAAACTTTTTAGAAGTAGAAACACCAATGATGCACAGTATTCCTGGAGGAGCTACCGCACGTCCATTTATCACACATCATAATGCATTAAATATTAATTTATACTTAAGAATAGCACCAGAATTATATTTAAAAAAATTAATAATTGGAGGTTTTAATCGCATATTTGAAATTAATAGAAATTTTAGAAATGAGGGTTTATCAACAAGACATAATCCCGAATTTACTATGATGGAATTATATATGACTTACGCAAATTATGAAGATATGATGCAATTTACAGAAAATCTTTTAAAAACTATATCTGAAAAAATTAATAATAGTACGCAAATACACTATGGACAATATATCTTTGATTTTTCTAAAAAATTTAAAAGATTAACCATGAAACAAGCTATTCTTTTATTTAATAAAAATATAAAATATTTTGATCTAGATAACATAGAAATATTAAAAAATATTGCCTTAACATTAAAAATAAAAATTAATACAAATTGGAAACTAGGTCACTATATCATACAAATTTTTGAAAAAACTGTAGAAAAAAAATTAATAGAACCCACATTTATTACAGATTATCCAATAGAAGTATCTCCTCTTGCAAAAAGAAACAGCTTAAATACAAATATTGCTGATCGTTTTGAGTTATTTATTGCTGGAAATGAAATAGGAAATGGTTTTTCTGAGTTAAATGATGCAGAAGATCAAAAAAAAAGATTTCACGAACAAATTTTAAATAAAGAATCCGAAGATAATCAGCATATATTTTATGATGAAGATTATATTACAGCTCTTGAACACGGACTACCTCCAACAGCTGGACTAGGTATTGGTCTAGATCGTTTAATTATGCTTTTTACAAATCAGCATTGTATTAAAGATGTTATTTTATTTCCCACACTTCGCCCGATATAAATACTACTAATATATTAAATAAAATACTATTAATTGTACATTTAATAAAATTAATTAAAAAATATTAAACATAAAAAAAATATATATTTAATATAAAACATACACTTTTAATAGCAGGAACAATATGCCGATATTATTAAAAAATACAAAAAAATCTATAAATATAAAAAATATTATATCATTAATAAAAAAAAACCATACTCCAATGTGGATTTATGATGCAGAAATAATACAAAATCAAATAAAAAAATTAAAACAATTTGATGTAATTAGATATGCACAAAAAGCATGCTCAAATATTCATATTTTAAAAATTCTACGTAAATCTAATATAAAAATAGATGCGGTTTCAATAGGAGAAATTGAACGCGCTCTTACTGCAGGATTTACTCCAAAAAATAATGAAATAATTTTTACTGCAGATCTTTTTGATCGAGTAACTTTATTAAAAATAGTAGATTTAAAAATTACTATAAATGCTGGTTCAATAGACATGTTGGAACAAATTGGAAAAGTCTCTCCTGGTCACCATGTTTGGTTACGGATTAATCCTAAATTTGGACATGGACACAATAAAAAAACTAATACAGGTGGTGAAAATAGTAAACATGGAATATGGGATACTTCTTTAGCTATGTCTATTATTAAAAAATATAATTTAAAACTAATTGGCCTCCATATGCATATTGGATCAGGTTCTGATTTTTATCATTTACAAAAAGTCTGCAATGCAATGGTCAATGAAGTATTAGAATTAAATCATGATATTATGTCTATATCAGCAGGAGGAGGTTTACCTATTCCATATCATCCCAATGATATGGAAATTAATACAAAAAAATACTATCAATTATGGGATAATGCACGAAAAAAAATTGCTAATCATTTGAAACATCCAATAGAATTAGAAATTGAACCTGGTCGTTTTTTAATTGCTGAATCAGGTATGTTATTAACTGAAGTGAGAGCTGTTAAAAAAATGGGTAAAAATCATTTTGTTCTTATTGATGCTGGATTTAATGATCTAATTAGACCAACTATGTATGGTAGTTACCACCATATATCAGCTTTTTCTAAAAATGGCAATCCAATAAAAACAGGAAAAAAAATAAATACTATAGTAGGAGGGCCATTATGTGAATCTGGTGATATTTTTACGCAAACAGAAAAAGGAGACATCCAAACCAGAAATTTACCTATATTAAAAACAGGAAATTATTTAATTTTTCATGATACAGGAGCCTACGGTGCTTCCATGTCTTCTAATTACAATAGCAGACCTTTAATTGCTGAAATATTATTTAAAAATAATACATTTTATACAATAAGAAAACGTCAAACTACATCAGATATATTTAAATTAGAAACTGAATGCCACATACCACAATCAATTTTATAAACAATACATTCTTTTATTCATACACCAATATGTAAAATACTTATTTTTTATTTCACATTAAATACTTAATTTACAGGAAATATATGAATTATACTTATATACCTTTTCCAAATTTAAATCCTATAGTATTTTCTATAGGACCTATTACTTTACATTGGTATGGAATAATGTACCTTTTAGGATTTCTTTTTGCTCTTTATACAGGAAAAAAAAAAGCAAAACAAAATAATAAATGGACTGAAGAAGAAATAGAACATCTTCTTTATAATTCTTTCTTTGCTCTTTTAATAGGAGGAAAAGTAGGATATATTATCTTTTATAATCCATCATATTATTTTAACAATATAATAA
>DATLVK010000046.1:0-12917 GCA_035577605.1 Buchnera sp. (in: enterobacteria)
AAAAATTTAAATTTACCAATTTATAAATAACAATGATAATAAAAATTATTTAATAAATATTTTCTATATATTATATAATAATTCAGTCATATAACTGATATATAAATTCATATTTATTAAATTAATACAGAATAATTTTCCATTATTATAGAACATTATTCTGTAAAAATTATTTTTCAAAAAACTTTTAAAATCTTGTATTTAACTATTTTATATTATTTGTTAAACTATTTTATTATTTAAAAAATAAATTAATATAATACCTCATCTTATTTTTAAAAAACATAATGTTTAATATATCCTTTTATATATCTACAATTTTTTAATAATACTTTTATATATAAATTTTTTCTACGTATTTTATTTATTATCTTTATTACATGTAATAGTATTATATTTGTTAACTAAATTTATAAAATTTTAGATTTTTTAATCTTATTAATTTATTTCTTATTTTCCATTTTTTGATAACTTGCATTATAATATTGATTATAATTGTTTTTTGATAATTGTTTTAGCAAAGATATCGATTTCTCATTATTCCCAGAACCAATTTTTTTTTCTTTAATATTTAGTCCTAATTTATCAAATAAAACCAAATCTTTACTTTCTTCTGGATTACCGGTTGTTAGTAATTTGCAACCATAAAAAATTGAATTAGCTCCAGCCATAAAGCACATAGCTTGTGTTTGTTCATTCATTTTTTCACGACCAGCTGAAAGCCGTATATGTGAACTAGGCATCATTATACGTGCAACTGATATTATTCGTATAAATTCAAAATCATCTATTTCTTTATTATTTTCAAGCGGAGTCCCTTTTATTTTAACTAACATATTGATTGGTACACTTTCAGGTGGAATAGGCAAATTAGCTAATTGCATCAATAATTCCATTCTATCTTTTATTTTTTCTCCAAGACCTATAATACCTCCAGAACATATTTTCATTCCAGATTGTCTTACTTTTTCTAAAGTATCTAGACGTTCTTGATAAGTACGAGTAGTAATAATTTTATTGTAAAAATTTTCAGAAGTATCTAAATTGTGATTATAAAAATCTAATCCTGCTTGAGCTAATGTATCTGATTGTTGCTTAGTCAATGAACCTAATGTCATACAGGTTTCCATACCCATTTTTTTTACTTCTTTAATTATTTTTTCCAAATAAGGAATATCTCGATTACGTGGATTTTTCCAAGCTGCTCCCATACAAAAACGAGTTGATCCTGCTTTTTTTGCTTGATCAGCTGCTATTAATATTTTTTTCATATCTAGTAATTTTTCAGTTTTTGTATTAGTTTTATATCGAGAACTCTGTGGACAATATTTACAATCTTCTGGACAAGCTCCAGTTTTAATTGAAAGTAAAGTACTAATCTGTATTTGATTAGGATCAAAATATTTTCTATGAACATTTTGAGCTTCAAAAATTAGTTCTAAAAGAGGTTTGCTAAAGAGTAATTTTATATCTTTAAGAAGCCATATTTTTTTCATATGTTCTCCAAAAGTTTAATGGTTTTATACTAATAAAGGTCTATAATAGATAGAAAATATTTTTTATATAAAAAACATATATTAATTATGAATAAATCTGATTTAAATTTTGATTTAAAGCATATTTGGCATCCTTATAGTTCAATGATACATTCAATACCTTGTTATCCTATTATATCAGCTAAAGGTATCTATCTAAAGTTAAATAATGGAAAAAAAATAATAGATGGTATGTCTTCTTGGTGGGCGGTAATACATGGATATAATAATCCTAGATTAAATAAATCATTAAAAGATCAAATTAGGAAAATGTCTCATGTAATGTTTGGTGGTATCACACATCCTGCAGCCATTTTATTATGTCGAAAATTAATAGAAATAGTACCTAAGCAATTAGAATGTATTTTTTTATGTGATTCTGGGTCTGTATCTGTTGAAGTAGCCATGAAAATGGCTTTACAATATTGGCAAGCATTAGGTGAAACAAGACGTATTTTTTTAACAATTCGAAATGGATATCATGGAGATACTTTTTTTGCTATGTCTGTATCTGATCCAGTTAATTCCATTCATAGTTTATACAGTAAATTATTACCCTTACATCTATTTGCTGATGCACCTAAATGTACTTTTGAAGCAACCTGGGATGAAAAAGACATACATTCTTTTAATACATTAATTAAAAACAATAAAAAAAATATTGCAGCAGTAATATTAGAACCAATAGTACAAGGAGCTGGTGGTATGAGGTTTTATCATCCTCAATACTTAAAAACAGTTAGATATTTATGTAATAATTATAATATTCCATTAATTATAGATGAAATTGCTACAGGATTTGGACGAACTGGAAAATTATTTGCTTATGAATATGCTGGTATTGTTCCTGATGTTCTTTGTATAGGTAAAGCTCTTACTGGTGGTATGATGACTTTATCAGCAACTATTACTACAAAAAAAATAGCGAATACTATTAGCAACGGGAAAACTAATTGTTTTATGCATGGTCCTACTTTTATGGGTAATCCTTTAGCATGCGCTGTAGCCAGTGAAAATATCACAATACTTCAAGAAAATAAATGGCAAACACAAGTTTTTAGTATTGAATCAATATTAAAATTATATTTACTACCATTAAAAAAACATCCTAAAGTATTCAATATTCGTGTATTAGGAGCGATTGGTGTAGTAGAATGTTTGTATATAATTAATATAAAAAAAATTCAATTATTTTTTGTACAACATGGCGTATGGATTAGACCATTTAATAAATTAATTTATTTAATACCTCCTTATATAATAGATAGTTATTCACTAAAAAAACTTATTGATGTTATTTATAAAGCACTAGATAATAATGAATTTTTTATTTATTAAACATTACTATATCTGAGTTTTTTATAGTTGATGTATTTGTACCCATATTGGTCTCTTTTCTATTTTTATTTTTTTCTTTTCTTGAAAATAAAAATAATCATTAGATATTTCATATAACGTAATACTATTTGATATTTCTCCTGCAACAACCAAGTATTGACCATTTGGACTGATTGAAAATGATCTTGGTTGTTTTTCTGTAGAAAAAAAACCTATTTTTTTCAATTTATTATTATTTTTATTGACACTGAATATTGATATAATACTAGCGGTACGATCACATGTATATAAATAAGATCCAGATGGATGAATATGAATATCAGAAGCCCAAGGTTGATAATTATACTGTTTTGGTAAAATACTGATATTTTGAATAGATATTATTGATTTTCCATTATTTTTTAACTTCCATACATCAATTGTACTATTTAATTCATTGATACTGTAAGCGTATTTTTTATTTGGATGAAAATCCATATGTCTTGGTCCAGATCCTTGAGATGTTTTTAATTTATGTGGCATATGTTGTATTAACAAACCGTTTTCTGTTAAATTATAAAGATAAATACAGTTCTTCTTAAGTGATGTTACAAATAAAGTAGTATTATCAAGATCTGTATTGCAATAATGACAACCATCAATATTATATAAGATTTGCATTGGATGAGTAGGTATACCTAATTCATTTATTGGACTAACACTAAGACATCCCATTCCATAAGAAGCACAAAATAAAAAACGATTTTTTTTATCTAAAGATAAATAATTAGGACTACCTGGAATAGAGGATTCTCCTATTTTTTCTAATGTTCCATCTTTTTTAATATTGTATGTAATAATGCGGAATTTAGGACGAATTCCTGCATAAAGACGATTTTTAAATACGAATATTGGTTGAATTTCTCCATCAGTATTCAATATTTGAATGATTTTTAAATTAAAATTTTTGCTAATTTTCAATACTTGTATTTTATGACTACCTGGAGTAGCAATATAAATAATAGTGTTCATAAATCCTCTATTTTAATAAAAAATTAAATATAAAATTATTTTTATATAATTTTTATTGAAGATGTGTAAAATGAATACTTAAAATAAAATTGTATTTATTAAATATATTTACTATTCTTTATATATTTTAAAGTTTATATATTTAAGTGTTGTTAAATACTAATCATAATATGATCTAATACAACAATAAAATTACATTAATATATTAAATTATTAAATATAAATAATATATTTAATATACTCTCATTATTTTAAATATTTATTTTTTAATAAAAATATCTTGCTATTCCTAACAATAAATATCTCCACTAAATAAAGACTGTTAATGTATAAAATTATTTTTTTCTAGTTTTTCTATAAAATTTAATATCCATTTGATTCTGATATCACAAGAATGAAAATTATATTTAAATACTAAACGGTTGGAAGATAAAAATTTCCATTGATTTGATTCCATTTTTAATATCTTTAACAAATATATAGTATCAATAATATTATTTTCGAAAAAATAGATTACTCCTATTTTTTTGTTAAAATCAATACGTTGAATACCAATTCTTTTTGCTATTAATCGTATCTTAGATAAAATAATTAAATTTTTTGTTTCATACGGTATAGATCCAAATTTATCTATTAGTTCATATTTTATATCTATTAGTTCTTGTATACTTTTTATTGTTGCCATTTTTTTATAAAAAGATAAACGAGAATTAACATTTTTGATATATTTTGAGGGAATTAATGCTGAAACGTATAATTCTACTTCTGGTTGATTTTTTATGATCTCTTCTAAAGATAATTGAGTTTTATTTTTTATAGCATAATGCAATAACTCTGTATATAAAGAAAAACCGATATTTCTGACGTGTCCACTTTGATCATCTCCTAATATTTCACCTACACCTCTGATTTCAAGATCTTGCGTTGCTAGTGTTAAACCGACACCGAAATCTTCAAGAGATACAATTGCATCAAGTCTTTTTTTTGCATCTAATGTGATTTTTTTAAAATTAGATATCAGTAACCAAGCATATGCTTGATAACAAGATCGACCAACTCTACCTCTTAATTGATGTAATTGAGCCAAACCAAAATAATCTGCTTTTTCTATAATAATGGTATTTGCATTGGGAACATCAATACCAGTTTCAATAATAGTAGTACATATCAATACATTAATTTTTTTTTGAAAAAAATCATTCATTGTTTTTTTTAAATCATTAATACACATTTGACCATGAGCAATTGCTATATTTGCTTCCGGTACCAATTTTTTAATTTTTTTAGCTTTACTATCAATTTTTTTTACTTCATTATATAAATAAAAAACTTGTCCTCCTCGTAATATTTCTCTATAAATTGCTTCTTTTACAAAAACATCGCTGTATTCTCTTAAAAAAGTTTTCACCCTCAATCTTTTGTCTGGTGGAGTTGTAATAACAGACATATCACGAATGCCACTTATTGCCATATTTAATGTACGAGGTATAGGTGTAGCAGTCAACGTCAATACATCTACATTTGAACACATTGCTTTAATTTTTTCTTTGTGTTTGACTCCAAATCTATGCTCTTCGTCAATAATAAGTAAACCTAAATTTTTTAATTTTATTTTTTTAAATAAAATTATATGAGTTCCAATTAAAATGTTTATTTTTCCATTCTCTACATCATTTATACTATAAGATAGTGTTTTAGGATCACAAAATCTGGATAACATCTTTATATTAAAAGAAAAATTAAAAAAACGTTCTTTAAAATTATGATAATGCTGTTGAGCTAAAAGAGTAGTAGGAACTAGAACTACCACTTGTTTATTGTTGGAAACAGATAGAAAAGCAGCTCGCATAGCTACTTCTGTTTTCCCAAATCCAACATCTCCACAGACTAATCTATCCATAGGCGTTGATTTATTCATATCGTACAATACAGAATCTATTACTTTTTTTTGATCTTCAGTTATTGTAAATGGAAAATCATTACAAAAAAGATTGTATTTTTCTGTATCTATTTTAAAAGAAAAACCTTTTTTAGAATTTCTGTTTGCATATATATCTAATAACATAGCAGCCGTATCATTTATTTTTTTTATGGTTTTATTTCTTTCTTGATTCCAATCATTAGATCCTAATTTATGTAAAATAAGATTGTTATCTGAATAACCAGTATAATGACTAATTAAATGTAAACAAGCAACTGGTACATATAATGTTGCTTTATCAGCATATTCCAATCTTACGTATTCACCTTGAATACCAGAAACTTCTATAGTTTTTAGTCCTTTATATCTGCCAATACCATGTTCAAAATGAACTACAATTTGATTTATTTTAAGTTCAGATAAATCACATATAGTGATGTCTGAATTATTATTTGCAACTAATTCATTATTATTTATTCTATCATTCATCTTAATATCATTTTCAGAAATTAACGCTATATTTTGACTTTGATTAATGAATCCATAATCGTATGCATTTATTACAGAAAAATATTTTTTTTTATTTATTATTTTTTTTAAATTTTTAAACATATTAAGTGAATTGATTTTTTTAATATTAATATTAAAAGAAATTAATAATTTTAAAAGTTTATTATAATTAGATTCAGATTTTATAAAAAAAATAACTGAACCCGAAAATGATTTTAAAAAATTGCGTAATTTTGTATAATTCTCTCTATTTTTATCTAATGACATAGAAATATCAGGTAAATAATGATATTTTAAATTAATATGATTAATATCTTCTGGTATTTTATTTTTTTTAAATTCAATTTGAGACCATTTTTTTAAATTCATGTAAAAAAAATTTGAATCCATCCAAAGTTGATTAGGTTGAATTAATAATCGTTTTTTATTTAAACTAAGATGACAATATCTTTTTTTTATTTTTTTCCAAAAAAATGTGATAAAATTTTTTATATTTTCTGAATAAAGAATTAAAGTATGTTTTGGTAGATAATTAAAAATTGTTTCTAATTTATTTTTAAAAAATAATGGTTGCCAATATTCGATTCCTAAAGAAAAAATACCTTTTTTAACTTGTTGAAAAATAACATCTTTTTTAGGATCTGCATGAAAATAATTTTTCCATTGATTTAAAAATAAATGAATTCCATTTGCATTTGTTGGAAATTCATGTATTGGCATTAAAATTATTGATTTAACATTTTTTATAGATTGCTGACTACCAACATCAAAAGTTGTTATAGAAATAATTTTATTATTTAAAAAATCTAATCTGTAAGGTAGATCACTACCCATCGAATAAAATTCAATAACATTATCACCTATGGAATATTCACCATATTGTATGACTTGATTAACTAGTTGATATCCTTTATCTTTTAATATATTTACCAAAATATTATAAGAGAATTTCATATTATTTTTTATAACTAGTACTTCATTTTTTAAATATTTATAAGGACAAACTTTTTGTAAAAACGTATCAATAGAAATAATTAATAATGATTTTTCTAAATTAGGTAAATTATATAAGAGAGACATTCTAGAAGAAATAATATTACGATTAGGAGAAAAAATATCAAATGGCAAGGTTTCCCAATCAAAAAAAATAAATATATCTTTTTTTGTAAATAGTTTTATTTTATTTTTAAGTTGTAATGATTCTTTTATATTTTTTGTAATAAGTATCACTAAATTATCTGAATATTCAAGAATTTTAGTACATTCGATAGCAATTGCTGATTCAGTTAATTGACCTAATGTTTTTTTTTCTCCGGGTTTGTTAGGTAATGAATATAGAATGTTTCCTGACATAATTTTTTATTCTCATGTATTATAGTTTACTAGATATTTTAATCTAAGATTATATTAATAATATATAAATAAATTTAATTAATATTAGTTAACAAAAATATAATAGTAGATATTAAATTATTTAGTTTATTTAAACCAATAAACAATTATTTAAGTAAATTAATACTTATATGATTAATAAAAATTTTTTATTTAAGATAATTCTTTTAAAAATATGATTTATATATCTGACAAATTATTATAATATATAATATTCATTATATATTATATAGGTTAGATATATATAATTCTGTCTGTAATTTATATTGATATATTATCTAAAATTTAATATATTTATTTTAATGTTTTTCTAATAAAATTAGGTAAAAAACATTTTATTAGTGTATATTGTATTTTTTAAAAATATTTTTTAAAAATAATACTTTATTTTAAAAAAAAATACTGATTGAATTATATTAACTTTAAATTAATAAAAAACTGGCAATACATATGACTATTAAAGTAGGAATAAATGGTTTTGGACGCATAGGAAGAATAGTATTTCGCATGGCTCAATTGCGTTCTGATATTGAAATAGTAGCTATTAATGATGTTTTAGATGCACAATATATTAGCTATATGTTAAAATATGACTCTACCCATGGAAGATTCTATAAAGATATAATAGTTAAGGATAACACTCTGATCATTAATAATAAAAATATTTATATTTCTTCAGAAAAAGATCCCATTAAATTAATGTGGAAATCGTTAAATGTTGATGTAGTTGTAGAATCCACAGGAATTTTTTTAACTCAAGAAAGTGCTCATAAACATATTATTGCTGGAGCAAAAAAAGTAGTAATCACAGGACCTTCTAAAGATAATACTCCTATGTTTGTTAGCGGTGCTAATTTCCATAAGTATGCCGGTCAAAAAATTGTTTCAAACGCATCATGTACTACGAATTGCTTGGCACCTCTTGCAAAAATAATAAATGACAAATTCATTATTCTTGAAGGTTTAATGACAACAGTACATGCAACGACTGCTACTCAAAAAACAGTAGACGGTGCTTCTCATAAAGATTGGAGAGGAGGTAGGGGCGCATTACAAAACATTATTCCTGCTTCAACAGGTGCAGCTGCAGCAGTAGGTAAAGTATTACCTGAACTTAATGGTAAATTAACTGGAATAGCGTTTCGTATCCCAACTCCTAATGTTTCTGTCGTTGATTTAACTATTAGACAAGAAAAATCAGCTAGTTATAAAGAGATTTGTGACAGTATTAAAGATGCATCAGAAAACACAATGAAAGGGATTATTGGTTATACAGAAGACGATGTTGTTTCTACAGATTTTAACGGAGAAACGTTAACATCTATATTTGATGCAAAAGCAGGATTAGCTTTAAATAATAAATTTTTTAAGTTGATTGCTTGGTATGATAACGAAAGTGGATATTCTAGTAAAGTACTGGATTTAATAGCTTTAATTGCATCTTAATAAACTTATTTATAACATTAAAAAAAATAAAATTTATTTTATTTTTTTTAATGTCTACTTAATTTTATAAATATATATATTATTTAATTTTTTATTTACTACATACTTTATATATATTTTCCCACTCACTATATAATTGTTTTATCCATGTTTTTACTCTTTCTTCACTTTTTTCTGGTTGTCTATCCTCATCTATAACCATACCGTAGAAATTTTCAGAATCTTTTAAAGCTTTAGATGATTCAAATTGATATTCTTTTGTCGGCCACATCCCAATGAATTTCGCTCCTCTGCTATTAAGAATATTATATATAATACCAATTGCATCACAAAAATATTCTGAATAATCTTCTTGATCTCCACATCCAAATAAAGCGATTACTTTATTTTTAAAATTTATTTTTTTTAAAACAGGTAAAAAATTATCCCAATCACACTGAATCTCACCATAATACCATGTTGGTATGCCAAATATTAAAAAATCAAAAAATTCAATATCTTTTTTCTTACTATTAGCAATATCATGAACTTGAGAACAATGCGAACCTATATATTTGTGAATCATATTTGCAATTTTTTCCGTATTACCAGTATCACTGCCAAAAAATATACCAATGTCTTTCATTTTTTTTCCTAAAAATACTGTAAATTTTACGTTCTTAATATAGAAATAATTTTAATTATGTTAAATATATTAATAATAAATTCAATATATTTCTAATAAATAAATTATTTAATATTTTATTTTTTATACTAAAAATATTTATGAAAATAAATATATATATGTTTCTAACATACATTGATATCAGTAATACTGATGCTTTAATATATAAAAAAGTGTTTATTTTATTCATTATAAACTTTATTTATAAGTTATAATTTTAATGTAAAAAAATATGTAAATATTTTTATATATTACACTAATTTTACATACTATAAAAAATAAATATACAATATATATTACAATAATCATAATAAAATGAATTAATAAATAAAACAATTATTACTAAAACATCAACAGTACATATAGTTTGCTAATTAAATATGTTTTAAGTATGTATAAAAATATTAAGGAGCAGAAAAAATGATAATACATCTCATGTGGTTCCGTAATGATTTGCGCATCCATGATAATACAGCATTATATGCTGCTTGTAAAAATAAAGATGCAAATGTGTTATCTGTTTTTATTTCCACTCCCTATCAATGGAAAAAACATTTAATGTCTTTTAAAAAGTCTGAATATATTTATAAAAATTTATTAATGTTACAAGAAAATATTATTCAATTAGGTATTCCTTTATATTACTATGAATCTAGAGATTTTTTTACATCAGTAGAATATCTAATCCATTTCTGCCGAAAACATAGAGTTAATGCTATTTTTTATAATCGTCAATATGAAATTAACGAAAGAAAAAGAGACTGTTTAATTCAAAAAATTCTTGAAAAAGAAAATATTTCTGTACATGCTTTTCATGATGAAATACTGGTAATTCCTGATAAAATTCATAAAAAAAATGGACAAGCATATAATATTTTTTCTTTCTTCAAAAAAAATATTATAAAAATATTACAAAAAAAAATACCACAAACTTTTCCTATACCTAATGTCAGATCATTTTTATCAATAAAAAAAAACATTATCAAATTCACTTATCCACGTGAAAATATTGATGAAGATTTATTTCCTATAGGAGAATGCTGTGCTTTAAGTAGATTATTTTTTTTTATTGATAAAAAAATAAAAAAATACGATTTGGAACATCATTTTCCTAATTTAAATTCTACTAGTTGTTTATCGGTATGTTTATCAGTAGGAGTTTTATCATCTCGTCAATGTATAAATTTATTATTCAAAAAACAATTATATCAATTAAATAACAATATAGATAAATGTATGTGGTTAAATGAGTTGATATGGCGTGAATTTTATAAACATTTATTAATTAGATATCCTAAAATTAGTCAATTTAAATCACTTTCTAATTTAGAAAGTAAAATAATATGGAATACTAACAAGAAACATTTCACAGCTTGGAAAGAAGGAAAAACAGGATACCCTA
Organism: Buchnera sp. (in: enterobacteria); assembly: GCA_035577605.1. Taxonomy (GTDB): domain Bacteria; phylum Pseudomonadota; class Gammaproteobacteria; order Enterobacterales; family Enterobacteriaceae; genus Buchnera_C. Next base: position 11,220 of record DATLVK010000046.1, read on the forward strand.
TAGTTGATGCCGGTATGAGACAATTGAATACATTAGGTTGGATGCATAATCGCATTAGAATGATCACTGCAAGTTTTTTAGTAAAAGATCTTTTAATTAATTGGAGAGAAGGAGAACAATATTTTATATCGAAATTAATTGATGGAGACTTAGCTATAAATAACGGAAATTGGCAATGGGTTGCTTCAATAGGAGCCAACAGCATGCCATATTTTAGAATATTTAATCCAACATATCAAGCTAAAAAATTTGATAAAACAGGTTTTTTTATTAAAACATACCTACCTGAATTACGTATAGTTCCAAATACATATATTTTTACTCCTCATTTTTGGGCTCAAAAAACAGGAAATAAAATCGATTATCCCCTTCCAATAGTTGATCATCATAAAACAAAAAAAAATGTTACCTCTGTTTTTGAATCAGCTAAATTGTTATTGTTAAAAGCAAGGTATGCTATAAATGAATAATTTCTATTTAGAAAAAATTATTAATGAAAAACTAAAAACACATAAATTTCAAGATTATGCTCCAAATGGATTACAAATAGAAGGATCTAAACATATAAAAAGAATAGTCACTGGTGTGAGCGCATGTCAAGACTTATTAGACCAAGCAGTTAAATTAAATGCTTCTGCTATTATTGTTCATCATGGTTATTTTTGGAATAATACAGAAAGAATTATTAAAAACATACAAAGAAAAAGATTAAAAACTATTATCAGTAACGATATCAATTTATACAGTTGGCATTTACCATTAGATGCACATCCCGAATTAGGCAATAATATACATATAGCAAAAAAATTAAATATTAAGATTGAAGGATATTTATCACCGTTTATTCCCTGGGGAACGTTTAAAGATGGTATCTCTGGACAAAAATTGTTTAAAAAAATAATAAAAATGTACAATCGAACTCCTTTTTATGAACATCACCAATGCGATTCTAAAATTTTTAAAATAGCTTGGTGCAGTGGAAAAGGACAAGGTTTTATGAAACAAATTGATCTTGTTCATTTAGATGCATTTTTAACAGGAGAAGTATCTGAAGAAACAATTTATATTGCCAGAGAAAACCATTTACATTTCTTTTCCATAGGTCATCATGCTAGCGAAAGAGATGGAATTATAGCATTAGGTAATTGGCTGAGTGAAAAATATAATCTTGACGTTACATTTTTTGATACTAATAATCCTATTTAATTATTTTTTATATTACTAAATCATATAAAATATTTTTATTTAAAAAAATAAAATCAGTATATTATAAGATAATATGAATAGTTTAAGAGAATATTATGCACATTAACAAATTAATATCCTGGTTAAACTCGTCTTGTTTATCCAGAGATAATCAAAATTACATTCAAAGTTTATATGACATATTTTTAATAAATCCAAATTCTGTTGAAAAAGAATGGAGAAATTTTTTTTTCAAAATATGTAATATGGAACAAAAACCAGAATATTCTTCAGAAAAAAAATATAATTTTAATATTATAGATAACAATTATACTCTTCTAAAAAAAGAAAAAATACTACAATTAGTTAATTCTTTTCGTAAAGATGGTCATAAAAATGCTAAATTAGATCCTTTAAATCTACATCAAAAAAAAGATATATCTAATTTAAATTTAAATTTTTACAATTTAGAAGAATCGGATTTAAATATTCATAATAATATTAATTTTTTAA
>DATLVK010000047.1:0-8980 GCA_035577605.1 Buchnera sp. (in: enterobacteria)
GTATTAATATTTATCAAACTTAATAATGTTTTTTTAGCACGATTTTGAAATAAAAATTGAAATAATCTTTTGTTTTTTTCTTTTAATAATTTTGCTAATGAAATAGTTGCATAAACGTCAGAAAGAGCATTATGTACTAAAATATGAGAAATTTTATTCGCTTTACTAATATCTTCTAATTTAAAACTAGGCATTCCAAATTTATTTTTTGGCCAATTAATTCCTTGTGGTCGCAATGCATAATATGCACGTAATACATCTAATAAATCCCAACGAGAATTACCATTCTTCCAACTCCAATCATAAGGATCAATTAAATTCCTATAAAAAATATTTCGAGTAATTTCATCATCAAAACGAATATTATTATAACCTACTACACAAGTATTACCTATATTAAGTATATTATAAATATATTTAGAAAAATAAAATTCATTGGATCCTTTTACTAATGTATATTGTGGAGTAATACCTGTAATCAATACTGCTTCAGGATTAGGTAAATAATCTATTGGAGGATAACAAAATAGTATTTTTGATCTATCAATAATGTTAAAATCAACATCAGTACGAACACATGCAAATTGCGCTGGTTTATCTAAAGCAGGATTAGTTCCAAATGTTTCGTAATCATAGAAAAGAAATGTAAACATATGTGTTTCATATTTTTTTAAAATTTGTATCATAATTCCATTACACATTATTAATTAACATGAAATCTATATTAATAAAAATATAACATATTTAAGGTAATACTATGAATGATTCCAAACAATCTTTTCAAAATGTATTAGAATTTGTTCACTTATTTCGTAGAAAAAATAAATTACAAAGAGAAATATTTGATATAGAAAAAAAAATACGTGATAATCAAAAGAGAATACTATTACTACATAATCTTAGTGAATATATCACACCAAAAATGAATTATAATGATATACAATATATCATAGAGAGTATGAAAAATGATTATGAAGATAGAGTGGATGATTATATAGTAAAAGGAGCTGAACTATCAAAAGAAAAACGAAAAATATCAAAAGAAATAAAATCTATAAATAGATAATTTTTATGTCTCCTCCGACTGGACTCGAACCAGTGACATACGGATTAACAGTCCGCCGTTCTACCAACTGAACTACAGAGGAAAATAAAATTTTAACATGGTTTTTTATATATATCAATATATTTCATATATATAAAAATATTTATTTTCATAATATATTTAAAATATACAATTAATATTTAAAATAAATAGAATATTACTTGAAATATTTTAATTAAAATACTACTATATAATAGTAAAAAATTGAATTGGCCCCTTAGCTCAGAGGTAAGAGCAGGCGACTCATAATCGCTTGGTCGCTGGTTCGAATCCAGCAGGGGCCAATAAAAATATTTATTTAATAAATTATTACAATACCATAACACTTATAATATAAAATTATTATTTTATATCAGATAACATTATCTTTTTTATATTTATAAAAAATTTTATTATTTAAAATATGTTTATACAAATAAAATTTTTATAAAATAACAAGGTAAGTAAAATGATTAATTGGAAACAAGAATTTATTAAGTTTTCTTTAAAAAAGAAAGTATTGAAGTTTGGTGATTTTCAATTAAAATCAGGAAGAAAAAGTCCTTATTTCTTTAATTCTGGATTATTTTACACTGGTAAAGATATATCTAAATTAGGTCAATTTTACGCTCATGCTATAATAGAATCTAAAGTAAACTGTAATGTATTATATGGACTAGCTTATAAAGGAATTCCAATTGTAACTGCTACGGCATTTGCTTTAAAAAAATATTATAATATTAATTTACCTTTTTGCTTCAATAGAAAAAAAATTAAAAAATATGGAGAAGGGGGGAAATTAATAGGACATAATTTTAAAAATAATATTATAATTATAGATGACGTAATCACAGCAGGTACAGCTATTAAAAATGCTGTAAAAAATATTAAACAAAAAAGTAATATTGTTATATCTGCGATAATTGTAGCATTAGACCGTCAAGAATTAGGTAATAAGACTATTTCTGCTGTAAGAGAAATAGAAAATAAATATTGTTGTAAAGTAATATCCATTATTAATATGCAAGATTTAATTAATTATCTTTTAGAAAAAAATGATATGAAATCTAATTTAATTAAATTATATAACTACCGTTTTAAATATGGTATTAAAGAATAAATATATCATAACTATCTATTAATTTCCGGAATGACCAAAACCTTTTTTACCACGATCAGTATGTATAGTAAAATTATTTACTATATTGAATTCTGGACGAAGAATAGGAACAAAAACTATTTGTGCTATTCTATCTCCTGGTGATATATAATATTTCTCTGAACTTCTATTCCATAAAGAGACCATTATCTGACCTTGATAATCAGAATCTAGTAAACCTATTAAATTACCTAATACAATGCCAAATTTATGACCTAAACCAGAACGTGGCAAAATCATGGCAGTAATATTAGGATTTGCAATATGAATTGCGATTCCAGTGGGCAACAAAATTGTTTGTAATGATAATAATTCTGTTTTATGCTTTAAACAGGCTATTAAATCTAAAGCTGAAGAACCCTTAGTTGCATATTTTAAAAATGGAAAAATTACACCTAGTCTGGAATCTAAAATTTTTATATTTATTTTTTTCATCATAATATACTTTAATAAAATGCATTAATTAACATTTTTATTATTATAAAAACCCATTATATACTTGATATCACTAGCAACAAAAAATCCTGGATTGTAAAAATTTGGAGATGGAAAGTAACTTAATGGTTTTTTATTCCATGTATTTACTATTCCCCCTGCAGCTGTAACAATTGCATCTCCAGCAGCAGTATCCCAGATTTTTGTTTTTCCAAAACGAGGATAACACTGTATTTTCCCTTCTGCTACTAAACAAAATTTTAAAGAAGAACCCATTTTAATTATTCTATGAGTACCTAACATTTGTAAGTAATCATGAATATTATCGTCAGGATGTGAATAACTTAATGCAATTAATGGAGTAACAATATGATTACAAACATGTATTTCTTGTTTATGTCCTTTTTCTTCTTTCCAAGATTTATTACAATCCGTGTAGTATAATACTTTAAAAAAAGGAGCATATATGATACCTAATATAGGTTTTCCTTTCTCAATTAATGCAATATTAATTGTAAATTCATGTCTTTTCTTTAAAAATTCTTTTGTACCATCTAATGGATCAATTAACCAATATTTATTCCAGTCTTCATTTTGATTCCAATCAGACACATTTTCTTCAGATAACAAAGGAATATCCGGAGAAATAATACTTAATTTTTTTTTTATAATATTATGTGCTATTTTATCTACTTCAGTTACCGGGGATTGATCAGATTTATAAGTAATATTAATTAAAACTTTATTGTTATAATATTCCATTACCATATGTCCTACTTCTTTAATCAATTTAAAAATTTTATTTAACATTACAAACTCTTTTATTTTAAAAAACTGTAATAAAATAGTAACAATTAATTAGATATTAAGAATCAGGAATAATATCAATGTTAATTTCTAAACGTATTTCATTATGAGGTAAAAATATTACTTTATGTTTTCCTATATGTCTCAAAATACCATTTGGTAAACGAATTTCATTCTTGTTCACAAAAATACCTAATGAAGTTATTGCTTCTGCAATATCACGAGACCCTATAGAACCAAATAACTTACCCTCTTCTCCAGATTTAGATCTTATAATTATTGATCCTATTAATTTTATTTTTTCTGCTCTAGTTTTAGCAATATTTAATTTATGAGCTATTTTTTCTCTTAATTCTATTTTCTTAGATTCAACAATTTCAATATTTTTTTTAGTAGCTAATATTGCTTGTCCTTTAGGTAAAAGATAATTTCTTGCATATCCTGATTTCACATTAACTAATTCACCTAAATTACCTAATTTTTTTACTTTAGCAAGAAGAATAACTTGCATTAATTTATCCTCTTTTATTTAATGAAATAGATTGCATTACTGATGTTGATCTGTATATGGTAATAATGATAAATAACGAGCTCTCTTTATAGCACGAGATAATTGACGTTGATATTTAGCTCTAGTTCCAGTAATTCTACTAGGTACAATTTTACCACTTTCAGTAATATAATTTCTTAATATAGCGATATCTTTATAATCTATTTCTTTAATTTTTTCTGCAGTAAATCTACAAAATTTGCGACGACGAAAATAACGCACCATACTAATATATTCCTATTTTTATTATGACAATGTTATATATATGCTTATATCCACATTTTTATTTATTTTTTATGATTGTTAAATATCATTCATTATATAAAGTTATTATATTAATATATCTTCTTTTTTATCTTTTTTATCTTCTTTTAACTTCATCATAGGAGATGGATCAATAATTGCTTTTTTAATGTTAAGAATCATATTTCGAATAATAGCAGTATTAAATTTAAAATCATTTTCTAATATACTAATAAATTTAGAATCAATTTTTATATTCATTAATACGTAATGTGCTTTATGTAATTTATTAATAGAGTAAGCTAACTGACGTCTTCCCCAATCTTCCAATCGGTATACGATACCACTATTTTTTTTTATTAATTGCTTGTATTTTTCTATCATAGTAGGTACTTGTTCACTATGATCTGGATGAACCATAAATATTATTTCATAATAACTCATAAAATTGATCCTTTTAGATATTAGTATTTTAAAAAATAAATTTTTATAAAAGCAAAAAATTTTCTTAAAAACTGATTATATTACAGTTATAATATATCTTAGTAACAAAAAAAATTCAATACACGATATTCTATAATATTATAAATATACATTTACTATAAAATAAAATCTGAATGAAATAATCTAAATGTAATTTTTCAATAAATAAAATACTGATTTATTTTAAAATAAATACAGTATGTATATTTTTTATTAATAATTAATTTTTTAAACATAAAAATATTAATTTTTTTTATCATATTTATGATAAATTAATCATATTTTAAATATAAAATATTCAATATTTATTAAAAAAATATAAATTTATTTAAAATTATTTAAAAAAATAAATTTTGCTAATGTTATAAAAAAATTATTTTTATTCTATATGATAATAGATTTGTAAATATTTCACTAATAAAAAATATTTTTATGAATAATAAACTATAGGTCTGAATAGATAATCAGCTCCCAATTTTTAAATATTAAACAAATTATTTAATATTATTATATCCTTACGATCAGGACCCGTAGATATAAGATCAATTGGTATTTCTGTTATTTCTTCTATTCTTTTAATATAATTACGTGCTGATAAAGGTAATTTTGATAAAGAATTAACCCCTATAGTACTCTCATTCCAACCAGATAAAGTTTCATAAATTGGTTCTATTGCTTTCCAATCCTTAATGGACAATGGAGTATTATACATAATAGAATTATTATTTAAATTTTTATATGCTGTACAAATTTTAATTTCTCTTAATCCATCTAATACATCTAATTTTGTTAAACATAAACCAGATAAAGAATTAATTCTTATTGATCTTTTAAGCGCAACTAAATCTAACCAACCAGTTCTTCTTCTTCTTCCTGTTGTAGAACCAAATTCAGATCCATAATTACAAAAATAAGCATCTAGTTCATTAAAAACTTCTGTTGGAAATGGACCAAGACCCACACGAGTAGCATATGATTTCATAACTCCAAGTACATAATCAAAATTTAAAGGACCAACTCCGGAACCGGTACTAGCACCTCCAGCAGTACTATTAGATGATGTAACATAAGGATAAGTCCCATGATCAATATCTAAAAAAGTTCCCTGTGCCCCTTCAAATATTATTAATTTATTATTTTTAATAGCAGAATATAAAATATCTGGAATGTCTGCAATCATGTTGATTAAAATATCAGATAAAGAAAAAATTTCTGTTAAAACTTTGCTATAATTTATTGGTTTTTCTTGATAATAATTCACTAATTGATAATTATAATAGTCTATTATTTTTTTTAAATTAATAGAAAAATTCTCTTTATCCCGTAAGTCTCCAATACGTAAACCACGTCTTGAAACTTTATCTTCATATGCCGGACCAATTCCTCTTTTGGTAGTTCCTATAGATCCTCTTTGCTTCTCTCGTGCTATATCCATGCGTATATGATAAGGTAAAATCAAAAAACAGTTTTCAGAAATCAATATCTTATCTTTAACAATAATACCTTTTTTTTCTAAATTGTTAAGTTCATTAATCAATGAAAAAGGACAAATTACAACTCCATTACCCAATATACCTATAGTATTTTTATGTAAAATACCTGAAGGAACCACGTGAAGAATTATTTTTTTATTATCAACAACCAACGTATGTCCTGCATTATGTCCACCTTGATAACGTACGACATATTTTGCTTTTTCAGTTAATAAATCTACAATTTTCCCTTTTCCTTCATCGCCCCATTGAGCTCCTAATATTATTATATTTTTATACATAACTTTTGAATGACCTATTTTATAAAAACGTAATTTCTATATAAAAAATAATATGTACTAAACACAAAATAATACTATTTAATAAAAATGATTATATAATTATCATATTTTTTAATCTTTAGTATATAATTTAATTATGATTAATATAGTGCCTATACTATATATTTCATATATTTAAAAATAATTATCTGAACTTATTATTAAGTTATTTCAGGTACTGAAAATATTTTTGTAAGCCTAGACTGTTCGAAAAACAGTACAAATTAGGTTCTTTAATAAAAATACCAGATAATAATTTCATTGATATAACTTTACTTTCTCCCTGAATGACTAATGCTTTCTTTTTTGCATCAGATAATATCTTTATAACTTTACGATCAGCTTCTGATTTAATTTTTTCAGAAATAACTTGTCCCTTTAACATTTCACTTCTAGTTAATAATTCGTTATCTAACTTCATACGATAATATATATTGTGCAATATTTCAGTAGGTAAGGCAATTTTTTTTATAGATATATCAACTATATTAATCCCTAAATCAGTTATACTACTATTATTCATAATTTTTTCAAAAGAAAAATATTGTTCTTTAATATTGTTGTTTATTAAAAAATTACATTTTTTAAATGCTTTTTTATTAAATAAATTAATTTTATCTATAATATAACTGTTTTTATTTGATTTTTTAATTTCAGAATGTAGTATATCATTAAATTTACGTTTTAAAAAAAATTCTATATAGTAGTTGTCATTATCTTGAGCAAATAAGTAATACCGACTAATATTATTAATTTTCCATTTAATGTAAAAATCAATAATGAAATCTTTTTGTTCTTTAGCAACAAAAATATGTGATCTATGTTCTGTTGTTTGAATTTTAAAGTTTATTTTTTTTACTGTATCCAATAATGGAAGTTTGTAATGCAATCCCGGTTTATAAATTAATATTGCTTTATCTCGGTTTTTTACTATTGTACCAAAACGCAATAGAATACCACATTCTCCTTCTTCTATTAAAAAAAAACTAGTACATAGAACAAAACAAACAATACCTAGTAAAATAATATATATTTTATTCATATATCCTATATTCCTCTATTTTCAAAAATGTTTCCTATGTTGTTTAAAAATAATCTAGACTAATATTTTAAAATTTTATAGAAGAATAATTAACATTGTTATTCATAACAGAAAAAAAAGAGTATAACTTTATATTGTTACTATCAGAATAATGTGAATAAAAATTAAATTTATGATTATTTGATAATATTCCGTTTAATGATACGAATAATACAGTATTACTATTGTCATCAAATAATATTTTTTTTGTATGACGTAATATGTTTTCTATTAATTCAACATAGATTTGTTCTACGGTTATTTTTTTTTCCATTTGATATTTATGTAATATTTTGGAAAAACGAATTATATTGCCTTTAGCTTCTGATACCTTATATATTTTATATGTTTTAGCGTGTTCTAAAATATGCTTAGCTCTGCTATTAGCTAAAAAAATAACTTCACTTGCGTATTGTTTAGCTAAATAAATATATTTTTTCTTATTTTCATTAGCTAACCTAATTTTATTAAATGAATGTTGCACTTCTTTAGGTAAACAGACTCTTTTAAGATTCATATCTGAAATTGTTATACCTAATTTATAAATGCTTATCTTTTCTTCTATTTCTTTCTGTATCATCGTTTTAATGATAGTATTATCTTTTTTTAAAATTTTATTTATACTACATCGTCCTATTACATCATGTAATGTTCCATTTATTATTTGCCGTAGACTATCATCAGGATCAACAACTGAAAAAAGATAATCCTTAGGATTAGTAATCCTATACTGTAGATTAATTTCTACATTTAACAACTTTGATTCGGCACTTAATAATAAATTAGATAATGTAATTTCTCTTATTGTTTTAACATTAATATGTTTTATTTTATTAATAAAAATAGGTCGCCAATGTAATCCTGAACCAACTACATGACTAAATTTACCTAAACGTATTACTACACCTTGATTTTCTTCCTTAACAATATAGAAACCACTAAAAAATAAAAATAATGAAAATAAACAAAAAACTATAATTATTGGAGTTTTAATATTTCTAGACGAACCAAAATTTTTACTATAATTTTTAATTATTGGTCTAAAAAAAGAAAAAAAGTACTTTAAATTAAAAAAAAATATTTTTCTTTTTTTATCTTTTTTAAAAAAATGTTTTGATTTATTATCTTGTTTACTCCACGGATCACGATTAGATTTATCATTATTTGGTTCATTCCAGGCCATATTAATACTCCATTTTTACATAATTACTCGTGTATTGTTCTACTAATTAACATCTAAAGTAATGTTTTAAAATATTTAATATAAAATATTAATTTTAATTATGTTAATATAAAATTATTAATTAATATTAATTTATTAATTA
>DATLVK010000048.1:0-2670 GCA_035577605.1 Buchnera sp. (in: enterobacteria)
TTTAATAATTTGTTAATATTAATGTTTATATTAACAATAATAATAAAAATTAGTTTTACATTTTTTATTATTCCTGGAATATTTATCACTAGTTTATTATCATTATCTCCTATAATTTTATGTATAGAAAAAAGTTCTATATTAACAGCTATATTATCTAGTATAAAGATAGTATATAAAAACTTTAAAATTATTATCCCATCTGTATTAATTTGGTTATTTTTAAAATTTTTATGTCTTTTTATACCTGCTTTCTATGATTTATCTCACATAAATATGATTTTTTTATTTCTTTTTTTTATACAGTATTTAATATCAACTGCTGTTATTATTTATTTATTCCGTTTTTATATGTTATTTCGTATTTCCTAAAAATTTTTTGAGTATTGAATAATGAAATATATTTTAAATTTAGTACCAACCTGTATATTTTTTATTGTCTATCAATTATACAATATTTTTTTAGCTATAGAATTTTTAATCTTATTTTCTGGTTTGCTTTTTATTATAAATTTCTTTATAAATAAAAAAATAAATAAAATTTATTTATTTAATTTTATTACTATTTTTATATTTGGATGTTTTAGTATATTGTTTCACAATAGTAATTATATAAAATATAAAATTACTATAATTTATTTTTTAATATTTTTATATTTATTTTTTTATCAAATATGGAAAAAAAAATCATTTTTAAAAAAATTATTAGAAAAAAAATTAACATTCTCTCATATAATATGGAAAAAACTAGATTTTATATGGGCTATTTTTTTTCTATTTTGTAGTATAATAAATATGTATGTATCCTTCTTTTTTTCGGAACAAATATGGGTTAATTTTAAAGTTTTTGGTTTAACAATATTAACTCTTATTTTTACAGTAATTACTATTTTCTACATTCGTTATTTGATCTCAAAAGAAAAATAATTTTATTATTACGAAAATATTATAAAATGAGTACTAAAAAAATAGAAGATTATAATAGATTACCAAAAGGTATAATAGTACTTCAAACTCTTGCTATGCCTGCCAATACCAATGCTAACGGAAATATATTTGGTGGATGGATTATGTCTCAAATGGATATTGGAGGCGCTATTTTAGCAAAAGAAATAGCTAAAGGACCAGTTGCAACAGTTCGTGTGGATAATATGATTTTTTTAAAATCAATATCTGTTGGTGATATTGTTAAATGTTATGCATATTGCGTTAAGACAGGAATCAGTTCTATTACTATTAACGTAGAAATATGGATTAAAAAAGTATGTTTTAAAAAAATTGGTCAATTTCATTGTGCTACCGAAGCAATATTTATTTATGTAGCTATTGACGAATATGGAAAATCCCGTGCTATTCTTCCTGTAAATATTATTTAAAATATAATCTATTAATATAGATATAATTAAATGTAGTAAAAATTAACATATATGTACACTAAAAAAGTAATAAAAATTATTATATATGTATTTAAAATGAATATTTTTAATTTTGTATCGTAAAGTTATTGATTATTATAATGTATTTAATTGATGCTAATGAGGAAGTAACTTTCTAAAAGTAAGTAAAATAGACTGTATATTATAGAAGCATAAATAGGATGTTAATTAGATGGCTACTCTACATATGACTCTATTTGCTTGGCTATTATTTTTTGGATATTGGATCACAATAGTTAGTATAACTTTTCGAATACTTACTAAACGATATTCTACACCTTCTGCCGTAGCTTGGTTTCTAGTTATATATATATTTCCTGTGATTGGTATAGCTACTTGGTTATTTTTTCGTGAACTATATTTAGGAAAACGAAGATTTAAATTAGCTAATAAAATATGGTCAAAAACTAATATATGGTTAACTGATTTTAAATCTTGCGAATTTATTTTTGAAAAAAAAAATAGTGATGTTGCTACTTCATTATTTCAATTATGTAAACACAGACAAGGCATATCAGGAATTAAGTGTGATCAGTTAAAATTATTAACTAATGCTAAAGAAATAATAAAAACTTTAATACATGATATTTATTTAGCTAGAAATAATATAGAAATGGTGTTTTATATATGGAAACCAGGAGGATTAGCAGATGATGTTGCAAATGCTTTAATCTCATCAGCAAAAAGAGGTATACATTGCAGATTAATGTTAGATTCAGCAGGAAGCATTGATTTCTTTCGTAGCAAATGGGTACAAGTAATGAGAAATTCTGGTATACAGATAGTTGAAGCATTAAAAATTAATCTACTTCGTATATTTATTCGTCGAATTGATTTAAGACAACATAGAAAAGTAATACTAATAGATGATCATATCACATATACTGGTAGTATGAATTTAGTTGATCCATGTTTATTTAAAAAATCTGCAGGTGTTGGTCAATGGATAGATTTAATGGCTCGTATAGAGGGTCCTATAGCTAGTACTATGGGTATAATTTATTCTTGTGATTGGGAAATTGAAACTGGAAAAAAAATTCTTCCAAGAAAACCACAAGAAAATAGTATCATTTTACAAGCTAAAAAGAAACACAATTCGATACAAGTAATTGCTTCGGGTCCTGGATTTCCAAAAAATATGATTCATCAAGCATTACTAACTGCTATTTATGCAGCTAGAAAAGAATTAATTATAACTACTCCATATTTAGTACCAAGTGATGATTTACTTTAT
>DATLVK010000049.1:0-3325 GCA_035577605.1 Buchnera sp. (in: enterobacteria)
CATTTTTTATTAAACCTGGAATATCAGATATAATAAATTTTTTTTTATTATTTATAGATACAACACCTAAAGTAGGAGTTAATGTTGTAAAAGGATATTCTGCTATTTTTGGTTTAGCAGAGGATATAGCTTGAACTAAAGTAGATTTTCCTGCGTTGGGTAAACCTAATGTTCCAACATCAGCTAATAACATTAGTTCTAATAAAATTTCTCTTTTTTCTCCTGGTTTTCCAAGAGTTTTTCTCTTTGGTGAGCGGTTTATAGAAGATTTAAATCGAGTATTTCCTAATCCATGCCAACCTCCTTTAGCAATTAATAGTTTTTGATTATCATTGACCATGTCACTTACAATTTCATTAGTTTCAATATTAATTATTCTTGTTCCTATTGGAACCATAATAGTGATATCACGACCTTTTTTCCCAGCACATTTTCCTGAACAACCGTTTTGACCATTATTTGCTGAAAATATTTTTTTAAATTTAAAATCTATTAATGTATTTAAATTATTGGTGGATTTTAACCAAACATTGCCTCCATCGCCACCATCTCCTCCATCGGGTCCTCCTTTTGGTATATATTTTTCTCTTCTAAAACTTATACATCCATTTCCTCCGTTTCCAGCAATTACATTAATTATTGCTTTATCTAAAAATTTCATTTCCACTCCAATTTTTAATCTTGTTGTTCAATAGAAAATATATTTTTATTATACTAATAAGATTATTTTTTTAAATAAATAAAATTATGTATATAATAAAAATTATTATTAGATCGGTAAAAATATTATATCACTTTATTTAAAAAAAAATAAAAGATCTCCTTTAATATTAGGAGATCGTTTATTTTAAAAAATGAATTATTACTGTACTTTTACGATATAATACTGATATATTTTCTTTTTTTTATACCTTTTACTTCGAATTTTATTATTCCACTCTTCTTTGCAAAGAGAGTATGATCTTTCCCACAACCCACATTAGTTCCAGGATGAAATTTTGTTCCTCGTTGTCTGACTATGATGCTACCAGAAGATATTAGTTCTCCTCCAAAACGTTTTACTCCTAAACGTTGAGCATGAGAATCACGACCATTCCGTGTTGAACCACCTGCTTTTTTATGAGCCATTTATTACAGTCCTCTTAATTACTGACAATTTTTTTAATTCTAATATCAGTAAATTGTTGTCTGTGACCTTGTGTTTTTTTATAATGTTTTCTTCTATTAAATTTGAGAATTTTAATTTTTTTATGTTTTCCATGATTATCTATATAAGCTTCGATCAAACACTTTGATAAGATAGGATTACCTATTTTAATGTTATTTTTGTTTGAAATCATCAGTATTTTATTAAATTCTATTAGCTGTCCTATTTTTACATTTAATTTTTCTAATCTTAATATTTGGCCTTCTTTTACTCGATATTGTTTGCCACCACTTAGGAATACTGCGTACATTAATTACTCCAATAGTTGGTTATTTTATTTAGTTATTTATATCAATAGATAAAATCATAAAATAATATAGTGTATATTTTATATATTATTAATTTTATATATAGTTGTTAATTTTTATTTGTATTTTAAATATAATTAAAGATAAAATAGTGTAATTATATTGTTGATACACAGATATTAATACCTTTATAGATTTTTATTAATGTCTACTTTAATACTATCTACTAGCTTAAAATGTTTATTAAAATTTAATTAAAAAAGATAATGGTATTATTCTTTATATTATATTTTTTTATTTTTTCACCTAAATTTAAAAATTTATTTTTAATAGCTGAATAACCTCTATTTATATAGTGAATAGATTTAATAATTGTAATGTTTTCTGCTGTAAACTAGATAATATGAGATTTTCAAATGTACATATATCAATTTCTTGAATTAAATAAGAAAATATTTTTTTACATAATAAAAATAATTGATTTATTTTTTTGCTTCCATATTTATTAATTCTGGCAGATTCGTGAATTAATTTTCAAAAATATTTTCAGTAACGGTACTTGTACTGTTTCTATCATATTTAACAATGTAAATTGAGTTTGAACATTTGTTGAAAAATTAGGATATGGAGACGTTTAAATATTAGTATATTTTGGCTTTTTCTTTTCATGTTTAATTGAATCCAGTTGTTTCTAGTTTTAATTTGAGCACTAGTTTAATTTAATTTTCTCAAAACATAATTTAATATATTAGGATAAATATTACGATATAAAATATTACTTATTTTAAATAGTTGTAGAAATTAAAAATGTTTCAGTTTCTATTTTATTAGATAATATTCGGTATGTATTATTTCAGTAATCTTATTAGATACGCCTTGAATAGGAATTATTTTAGTTCTTAATCCTGTTATTTCAGTTTTTTATTAATTTAAAATATTAACATAATGTTAGTTGTTTCTGATTCATAAATAGAATTATCAATAACAGTTGTTCTTGTAGTTAAAGTGATAGTACTCATAATAGTAATTTTGTATCTACATTTATCTTATCTATTATAATATAAATTTTTTTAGTTTTTCTAAAATAGACGATTTTATTTTTTATCTAAATAAATGATAGTACCTATTTTTTTAAACCAATAATATACAGATTAATTGGATAAGAACCGATTTTATAATTTCCAGGTAAAGCTATTTTCGTATTTTCAAATCTGGATAATACTGTTTTTCCAGGATCTAAATAAAATAACATATTATTTTTGTTAATTTGTACGGTGTGTGATAATTATTTATTATATTAGTATTTGTGTAACAAGCATCTGTAAATTCTATTTTTACTCTAGATATGACAATTTCACCTTTTAATGGAGTTAGTTCTTAAATACAAAATTCATTTGTTTTTATTGTCTTTACGTCTAATTAATAATTGTTACTAATATTTTCTAGAGATAAAGATTAATAATCTAATATATTTTATAAATTATAGGTATGTTTTTTTTTATTCCATTCCTTAGGAGTATAAGATTTAATAGATACAGCATGAATTTTCTTTTCCATAATATCTGATATTAAAGGTTTATAAATAGATTGTTGTCTTGTCACTTCACTCATTCCTGTGAAAATTTCTCCAACAGCAATAATGTCTGTATGATTACTATCTCCTGTTACATATATTTCTTGTAGTGATAATGTATGTTTTAGAAGTTTTTCTATTTTTTTATTGTTCATGATTATTCTTAGTTAAATGTAATTAAAAATATTTTTTAAAAAATAATGTCGTACATTATATTTTTGTTTATGTATATTAAAAATATAAAATTTATAAATTATAATATTTTATTAATCCTTAATAAAATATTATTTTATAAAT
>DATLVK010000050.1:0-2520 GCA_035577605.1 Buchnera sp. (in: enterobacteria)
ATATCAGGTAATATCATTAATATTCAAGATGTACCTGATGAAGTGTTTTCTCAAAAAATTGTTGGAGACGGAATAGCAATTGTACCTATAGGAAACGAAATCCTAGCTCCAGTAAATGGAACTATTGGAACAATATTCAAAACTATGCATGCTTTTTCAATTAAATCTAATGATGGCATTGAATTATTTGTTCATTTTGGTATAGATACTATTAATCTTAAAGGAAAAGGATTTAAAAAAATAATTCTTAAATCTAAAAATGTAAAAATAGGAGATAAAATTATTTCATTAGATCTACCGTTTTTAACATTACACTCTAAATCTATAATAACCCCTATTGTCATCTCTAATATGGAAAAAATAAAATCAATAAAAAAATATTCTGGTGATACCATTGCAGGAAAAACAATAATCATGAGTATTACTATATAATATTTTAGTTAAAACGGTATTTTGTGTACCGTTTTAACTATGTAAAATACATAATAATATTATACTTTTATATGTTATTATATTAATAATATTCATTAAATAAATTCAAACATAAAAAAGAAAAATTAATAATTAATATTTATCAATTATTAGCAACAATTACTTTTGGTATTATTAAAGAAATAACTATATCTCTTTCTATTTAGCTGCTAGAAATACGATTATTACTAGTCATATTTTTGATTTAAAAATCAATTAATAAAAAATTTTTTTAATTTTCAAAATTTTAAAAAATTTTATACATATATTATTTACCATAATACCAAAATTATTAATAGCATATTTTTCATAAAGAAATTAAATTATTATTAATACTGAAAAATATTATATATGAACTAATATTAGGCAATATTTTATTATTTTTTTCAGAATAGTTAAAACCAAAATATATAACAATAACACAATGTTTTATTATTGGATTTTTTAATATCTATTATTTTATCCAGATATATCTATATTAGTTCAATGATATCCTAAAAATTATTTCTTAAAATAAAAAACTTATAATAATAGACAATTCTCTTATTACAATGATACCCATTTTTATAACAGCTTCAATATTTGATTTTTATTAACATATTATACATTTTACAATACAAGATACTCCTATTTTTCTCTGAATTTATAACTTTATTTATGATTTCTCAATTATCTATAACTAATATGCTGAAAATCATTTATCACTCTTTTTTTATTTTATTTAATATTATATAGAACAATACTAGTAATTATCATATATAAAATATTATAAATATATATCGTAGAATTAATATTATTAAAAATAATTTTTTAACATATATACGTTATGATCTTTTAAAAAAGACGCACGCCATTGTTTCATTATGATAATTCTTAAACGTGTTAATTCTATTTTTATTTCAATACCAGTATACCCTGATTGTACAATAGATTTAATAGATACACTTTGTGCTATAGAAAATATTTTTTTTAAATATTCACCAGGAGATAAAATCTGTGATACAGAACTTAAGTAATCAGCATAAATATTAATTAAAATAGCTAATTTCTTTATTCTTTCAGGTTTTCGCCAAGCATCTATACGATCAAAAAATAAAACTATAGACTCTGTAGTTTGAAAAATAATACTATATAAAAAATTATTGAAACCAGAAATAAAAATAGCCAAATCTTGAATATAAGATGGAACATGCAAACGCTTACATAATTTTTTTATTAAAGAAACAGATAAATCATTATAAAATTCATATTTTTTTTCATAATATAAAAAAGAAAAACTGACACTTAAAAATTGACATAAACAAGAAAATCTTACATCAATTTCTTTACTCATTGTGGATACTTTTGCTAAAGCAACAAATAAAAATTTACTCATATTCATCATATGATTATCTATACATATAGGTGATATTATAGAATATAATCTATCTATTTCAGGAAATAAAACAGATAAAGCATGACAATCACGTAATACTTGGAAATATACATGAGGATGAGGTGTTATTAAAGCTTTTTCTGTTTCTTTCCAGACACGTTCATTATTTAAATACGATAATTCTTTATTATTAACGATTTCTGACATAAATAACATTGTTTTTTTTGCAATTCTAAATCCTAAATAAGTAAAAGTAGCTGCAAATCGTGCAACTCTTAATACCCGCAATGGATCTTCTTTAAATGAACCAGAAATATGACGCAATATACCTAATTTAAGATCTTTTTTCCCATTACATGGATCAATGTAGTTTCCATATTTATCTTGAGCAATGGCATTTATTGTTAAATCTCTTCTAATTAAATCCTCTTCTAATGTTATTCTAGAAGAATAATTTATTTTAAAACCATGATAACCCACTCCTAATTTTTTTTCTATTCGTGCTAAAGCATATTCTTCATGAGTCTTCGGATCAATAAAAACAGGAAATCCCTTACCAACTTGTTTATAACCTTTTCTAAGCAATATTTCAGGTTTACCTCCTACTACAACCCAATCTTTATCTTTAATTGATAAATTAAGTAATTTATCACGAACAGCACCTCCTACTAAAT
>DATLVK010000051.1:0-2120 GCA_035577605.1 Buchnera sp. (in: enterobacteria)
AGTATTTGAATTTCCAAATTTTAGAATAGGAACTAAAATATTAGCACTAACCATTGCAAACAGTGATGCTTTTTCTATAGCAGGAGGTGGAGATACATTATCTGTAATAGATATGTTTAATATAAAAAAAAATATTTCATATATTTCAACAGGAGGTGGTGCTTTTTTAAAATTTCTTGAAGGACACACTTTACCAACTGTAAAAATGTTACAACAGAGATCACTAAAAAAAATATAAAATATTATTTTTTATAAACAAAGATAAATATAAAAATAAATAATTTTTTTTAAATAGGAAAATAGCTATGTCAAAAGTATTAAATTTCCTAAAACCAGGAGTTATCTTTGGTAATGATATTCAAAAGTTGTTTCAATTAGCTAAAATAAATAAATTTGCTATACCTGCAGTTAACTGTATAGGAACAGACTCTATTAATTCCGTATTAGAAACAGCAGCTGAAATTCAAGGACCAGTTATTATACAATTTTCTCATGGTGGTTCTTCATTTATCTCTGGAAAAGGAATAAAAACAAAAAAAATAGAAGAAAAATCTATACTAGGTGCAATTTCTGGAGCTCAACATGTACATTTAATGGCTAAGTATTATGGTATACCAGTTATTATACATACAGATCATTGTCATAAAGCAATACTACCCTGGATCAACGGTTTACTAGCATCTAGTGAAAACCATTTTAAAGAAACTGGAGTACCTCTTTTTTCATCACATATGATTGATTTATCAAAAGAAAAAATAGATATTAATTTAGAAATTTGTGCTAAATATCTAAAAATAATGAAAAAAATGAATATATTTTTAGAAATAGAACTAGGTTGTACAGGAGGAGAAGAAGATGGAATAGACAATAATCACCTTCATAGTTCATCTTTATATACTCGTCCTGAAGAAGTTAATTATGCTTATGAAATATTAAACTCCATCAGTCCATATTTTACTATTGCAGCTTCTTTTGGTAACGTACACGGTGTCTATCAAACTGGAAACATTCAATTAAAACCAATTATTTTAAAAAAATCACAAGAATATATTAGCAGAAAACATAATTTACCTCATAATTCTTTAAATTTTGTATTTCATGGTGGTTCTGGATCATCCGAAGCAGATATTAAAAAATCTATCGAATATGGTGTAGTAAAAATGAATATTGATACAGATGCTCAATGGGCATCATGGAAAGGAATATTAGATTTTTATAAAAAAAATAAAGGTTATTTGCATAATCAACTTGGTAATCCAAATGGAAAAAATGAACCAAATAAAAAATATTACGACCCACGTATGTGGATTAGAGAATCTCAAGTATCAATGTCTACATGTTTAAAAACAGTTTTCCAAAAATTAAATGCTTGTCATACTTTGTAGATAAATTTAATTTGATAAAAAAATAAAATTAGAGGAGAATAAAATTACATTCTCCCTGATTTTTTTAATCAATAAATAAAAAATTTTAGTTTATTTATTAATTAATAAAATCATTTTATTTATTAAATAAATACACATTTAACATTTACATAAAACATACCCATATACTTAATTTTTCTTGTTTTTTTAAAAAAAATAAAATATAATTTTTTTAAAGATATATGGAAATATTCTGTTAAAAAATAAAATATAATAATTACAATACATACCTGACATATAATTTTCTGTCTAAAAATAATACTAAAAAATTTTATCAAAAGTATACTCATATAAAAATATTACTCTACTGTCTATATTGTTATATATACTAATATATGAAAAAAAGAGTTAACTAATAGGGACAAAAATGGAAGACTTAAACGTAGTTAATGATATTAATCATGCTGGAAACTGGTTAATACAAAATCAGGAACTACTACTTGGATATATAATTAATCTCACTTCCGCTATTGTTATCTTAATTGTAGGATTATTTATTGCAAGAATAATTGCAAATGGAGTCAATAAAGTTCTGATTACTAGAAATATTGATACAACTATTTCTGGTTTTCTTGCAGCCTTAGTCAGATATATTATAATTACATTTACTCTAATTGCAACATTAGGTTGTATAGGAGTACAAACTACATCAGTTATTGCTATACTAGGTGCTGCAGGTATGGCTATAGGTTTAGC
>DATLVK010000052.1:0-2490 GCA_035577605.1 Buchnera sp. (in: enterobacteria)
CCAATTGAAACTCGTGATTGGATACAGGCAATAGAATCAGTTATTCATAAAGAAGGGATTATGAGAGCAGAATTTCTGATTCAAAATGTTCTAAAAAAAGCAAAACAATATGGAGTAACATTTTTAAACAATATATTGATAAAAAATTATATTAATACGATTCCTGTGCAAGATGAACCAACTTATCCTGGTGATCTTATTTTAGAAGATCGTATTTGTTCAGTTGTTCGTTGGAACGCTATTATGATGGTTTTACGTGCTTCTAGAAAAAATTTAGATTTAGGAGGACATTTATCTTCTTTCCAGTCTTCAGCTTCTATTTACGAAGTATGTTTTAATCATTTTTTTCGAGCATTTAATAATATTGATGGTGGTGATTTAGTTTATTTTCAAGGACATATAGCTCCGGGTGTTTATTCTCGAGCTTTTCTTGAGGGAAGATTAGTACAAGAGCAAATGGATAATTTTAGGCAAGAAATAGATGGAAAAGGATTATCGTCTTATCCTCATCCCAAGTTAATGCCAAATTTTTGGCAATTTCCTACCGTATCTATGGGATTAGGTCCCATTTGTGCTATTTATCAAGCAAAATTTTTAAAATACTTAAATAATAGAGGTTTAAAAGATACTAAAAATCAAACGGTATATGCTTTTTTAGGAGATGGTGAGATGGATGAACCAGAATCTAAAGGCGCTATTTCTATAGCATCACGAGAAAAATTAGATAATCTTATTTTTATAATTAATTGTAATTTACAAAGATTAGATGGTCCAGTAATTGGAAATGGTAAAATTATTAATGAATTAGCAAGTATTTTTGATGGTGCTGGTTGGAAAGTAATTAAAGTTATATGGGGCAGCGGCTGGGATAAATTATTAAGACAAGATACTAGTGGTAAATTGATTCGTCTGATGAATGAAACTTTAGATGGTGATTATCAAACTTTTAAATCAAAAAATGGTGCTTATATAAGAAAACATTTTTTCGGGAAATACAAAGAAACCATGAAGTTAGTGGATACTATGACAGATTCCCAAATTTGGGATCTCAATAGAGGAGGACACGATCCTAAAAAAATATATGCTGCTCTTAAAAAAGCTAAAGAGACTAAAGGAAAACCTGTTGTTATTTTAGCGCATACAGTTAAAGGATACGGTATGGGACCTATAGCAGAAGGGACAAATATAGCTCATCAAATAAAAAAAATGAATATGGAAGGTATATTTTATATTAGGAATAAATTTAATATTCCTGTAGAAAAAAGTGATGTTAAAAATTTACCTTATATTACATTTAGTAAAAATGATCCTGAATATCGTTATATTCATGAAAAAAGAAAAAATTTAGGAGGTTATATTCCTGTAAGATTATCTAATTTTACTAAAACGTTAAGATTACCAATTTTAAATGATTTTAAAGTATTATTAAATGAGCAAAAAAAAGATATTTCTACTACGATAGCTTTTGTACGTGTATTAAATATTATGCTAAAAAATAATGCTATTAAAGATTTAATTGTACCTATTATAGCTGATGAAGCACGTACTTTTGGAATGGAAGGACTATTCCGTCAGATAGGTATTTATAGTTTGCAAGGTCAGAGATATACTCCTCAAGATCGAGAGCAGCTAGCTTATTATCGAGAAGATAAAAAAGGTCAAATTTTACAAGAAGGAATTAATGAACTGGGAGCTGCTGCATCTTGGTTAGCCGCTGCTACTTCATATAGTACAAATGATTTTCCTATGATTCCATTTTATATTTACTATTCTATGTTTGGTTTTCAAAGAATAGGAGATTTATTTTGGGCTGCAGGAGATCAACAAGCAAGAGGTTTTTTAATAGGTGGAACATCAGGTAGAACAACACTAAATGGTGAAGGATTGCAACATGAAGATGGTCATAGTCATATTTTATCTTTAACTGTTCCTAATTGTATATCCTATGATCCAGCGTATGCCTATGAAATTGCCGTAATTATGTGCAATGGCTTACATCGTATGTATGGTTCTGAACAAGCTAATGTTTATTATTATATTACCACCTTAAATGAAAATTATTGTATGCCTGCTATGCCTCAAGGTGTAGAAAAAGGTATTTGTAAGGGGATTTATAAATTACAAACTATACAAGGTACGCAGGATTATTCTATTCAATTAATGGGCTCTGGAGCAATTTTACGTATTGTTTGTATGGCTGCTCAAATTTTATTAAAAGATTATGGTATCGGATCAGATATATACAGTGTTACTTCTTTTACAGAATTAGCTCGAGATGGACAAGATTGTGATAGATGGAATTTATTACATCCAAAAAAGAAATGTAAAATACCCTATATTGCACAAGTAATGAATTCATTACCTGCTGTGGCTGTAACTGATTATATGAAATTATTTAGTGAACAAGTTCGTTCTTACATACCAGCAATTAGTTATCGAGTATTAGGTACAGATGGATTCGGTCGTTCTGATAGTAGAGAAAAACTACGT
>DATLVK010000053.1:0-2296 GCA_035577605.1 Buchnera sp. (in: enterobacteria)
ATGAAAAAAATGTTATCGCATTAGGAGAAACTGGATTAGATTATTTTTATCAAAAAAAAAATAAAAATAATCAAAAACATGCATTTCGAAAACATATTAAAATAGGAATCAAATTAAATAAACCAATTATAGTACACACAAGATCAGCCATTGATGATACTCTCTCTGTTTTAAATGAAACAGAATCAAAAAGATGTAAAGGAGTAATACATTCTTTTACTGAAAATCTGTCTTATGCTAAAAAAATATTAGATATGGGATTTTATATCTCTTTTTCAGGAATTGTTACTTTTAAAAATGCAGATGAAATACGTAAAACAGCTAAATACATACCTTTAGATCGTCTATTAATAGAAACTGATTCTCCTTATTTATCACCTGTACCAAAACGTGGTAAAGAAAATCAACCAGCTTACTTATGGTATATAGCTGACTATATTACAAAATTAAGAAAAATAAATATGGAATATTTTATGGATATCACAAAAAAAAATTTCTATAAACTATTTCAGATAGATAGAATATCAAAATAATTTATTTATTTAAAAAAATTTTAAAAATATAAATAAGCTATCTATTGTAGATATATAACATGTATTTCATGTTAAAATATGAAAAATATATTTAAGAAAATACTCTGATTTTTATAAAGTATTTTTCTTAAAATATACCATGATAAATAATCTTTATACGTAAGAACACATGCATAATGGATATGCATCAATTATTTTAATAATACTCAGGAGTTTGTATAGATGTTTAAAAATACATTTTCTCACCTACAAAAAATAGGTAAATCACTGATGTTACCGGTATCTGTTTTACCAATTGCTGGTATCTTACTTGGAATAGGATCAGCTAAATTCAGCATAATTCCAGATGTTATTTCTCGAATTATGGCCGAATCAGGAGGTTCTGTATTTTCTAACATGCCATTGATATTTGCTATAGGAGTTGCTCTTGGATTTACCAATAATGACGGAGTATCAGCATTAGCTTCAGTCATTGCTTATGGGATTATGGTTAAAACTTTATCTGTTGTTACACCTATATTCTTACATTTACCAATAACAGAAATAACAAGTAAACACCTTGCTGATACCGGTATTTTAGGAGGTATTATAGCTGGTGCAATTGCAGCAGCTATGTTTAATCGATTTTATCGTATTCAATTGCCAGAATATTTAGGTTTTTTTACCGGAAAACGTTTTGTCCCAATTATATCTGGTATCGCTGCTATATTAATGGGTATTATTTTATCTTTAATATGGCCTCCAATTGGAAAATATATTCAAATATTTTCTAAATGGGCAGCTTATCAAAATCCAATTTTTGCTTTTGCTATTTATGGCATAGTTGAAAGAGCATTAGTTCCTTTTGGATTACATCATATATGGAATGTTCCATTTCAAATGCAGATAGGAGAATATACTAATTCTATGGGACAAATCTTTCATGGTGATATTGCCAGATATATGGCAGGAGACAATACTGCAGGTAAATTATCAGGCGGATTTATTTTTAAAATGTATGGTCTTCCTGCAGCAGCTATTGCCATATGGAAAACAGCTTTATCAGAAAATAGAGCAAAAATTGGAGGAATTATGTTATCTGCTGCTCTTACTGCTTTTTTAACTGGAATAACAGAACCTATAGAATTTTCTTTTATATTAGCTTCTCCAATGCTGTATGTTATCCATTCTATACTAGCAGGATTAGCTTTTCCAGTTTGTATTTTATTGGATATGCGAGCAGGTACTAGTTTTTCTCATGGCATTATAGATTTCATTATTCTTAGTGGAAACAGTAGTAGACTATGGTTATTCCCAATAGTTGGTATCATTTATGGTACCATATATTATTCAATATTTTATTTATTAATAAAAAAATTAAATTTAAAAACACCTGGACGAGAAAAAATAAATAATATTTTTTTAAACAAAAATGCTGATGAAATGGCACCATATCTTGTAAAAGCATTTGGTGGAAAAGATAATATAAAACATTTAGATGCATGTATTACACGTCTTCGTGTTACGGTAATTGACATATCTGAAGTTAATAAAAATGAATTGCATAATCTCGGAGCTGCTGGTATAGTTATATCTGGATCAGGAATACAAGCTGTATTTGGAACAAAATCTGATAATTTAAAAACAGCTATGGACCAATATATACTTCAATTATAAATAAAATAACTATATTACAAGGGTAAGACTACAATACTTACCCTTATCGTATCTAAATATTTTATCAATAAATGTTAACTGATTCTATTTTAAAACAAACAATATAC
>DATLVK010000054.1:0-5044 GCA_035577605.1 Buchnera sp. (in: enterobacteria)
ATAATATTCCGAAAATATCTACCGGTGATATATTAAGAAATGTTATATCAGAAAATACTGTATTAGGTAAAAAAATAAAAAAAATTATAAATTATGGAAAATTAGTGGATGATGATATTGTAACTACATTAATAAAAAAAAGAATTGAAAAAAAAGATTGTGACAAAGGATTTTTACTAGATGGATTTCCTCGTACTGTCGTTCAAGCTGACGCTATTAAAAAAATAAACATAAAAATAGACTGTGTCATTGAATTTGCACTAACAAAAAAATTAATATTAGAAAGAATTAAAGGAAGAAGAATACATCTGCAGTCAGGTAGAGTATATCATATTAATTTTAATCCACCTAAAGTAAAAAATAAAGATGATATTACAGGACAAGAACTAGTGATTCGTGAAGATGATACTAAAGAAAAAGTATTAATAAGAATTAAAGAATACAATAATATTACTATACCTTTAATAAAGTACTATAAACATGAAGCAATATTAGGAAATATTAAATTTTATACAATAGATGCAAGTTCTACAATACTTGACATAAGAAACAAGATAAATAATATTATGCAAGATAATGTATTAAATTGAAATAATTATTATTGATGGTGCACCCTACAGGATTTGAACCTGTGACCTACGGCTTAGAAGGCTGTTGCTCTATCCAACTGAGCTAAGGGTGCATTACATTATTCATAAAAAATATATTTTAAAAATATATTTTTTTACTATATCATACATGTTATAAAATTTATATGCATATAAAAAATATTTCTATTATACTAATCAATAATTATGTAAATTGAGTATTCTTATGTTCGCAACTATCATAGATGGTAAGAAGATAGCTGATGCTATACAATTAAATATTGCAAAACAAGTAAAAAAAAGAATAGAAAAAGGGAAAAGAGCTCCTGGTTTAGCTGTTATTTTAATAGGTAATGATTCTGCTTCTAAAATTTATATTAACAAAAAAAGATTAGCTTGTAAACAAGTTGGATTCATACAAAAAAATTGGCATTTACCAATTCATACTTCTGAAAGAAAAATATTAGAACTAATTGACAAATTAAACAATGATAACAGCATCGATGGTATTTTAATACAACTTCCTCTTCCTAAAACAATCAATCAAATGAACATAGTAAGTAAAATTTTACCTAAAAAAGATGTGGATGGCTTTCATCCATATAATATAGGTTGTCTTTGTCAAAGAACACCAAAACTAAGACCATGCACACCGCTTGGAATCATGACTTTATTACATAAATACAATATTAACACTCATGGATTACATGCTGTGATTATCGGTGCATCAAACATAGTAGGTAGACCAATGAGTCTAGAATTATTACTTGCTGGTTGTACAATTACAATAACACATAGATTTACAAAAAATTTAAAAAGTTATGTTAGAAATGCTGATTTATTGATTGTAGCTATTGGTAAACCAAATTTTATAGACGGAACATGGATAAAAACAGGTGCAATAGTTATAGACGTGGGTATAAATAGATTAATTAACGGGAAAATAGTAGGTGATATTGATTTCAAATCTGCATCTTTGAAAGCATCTTATATAACGCCTGTTCCAGGAGGAGTAGGACCTATGACTGTAACCACATTATTACAGAATACTTTATACGCTTGTGAAAAATATCATGATAATAATACTGATTAAAAAGAAATGTATAATATAGAAAATAAAAAAATATACAATTATATAATACTATAATTTTTTTACGCTATACCAAAAAGTTTTATGTTTATCATCTTCAATCACAATACCTAAATTTAATAAATACCGACGTATATTATCTGCTTTATTCCAATATTTTAATTTTCTAGCAGTGTTTCTAATCTCTAATAACGTCTCAATTTCATTAACTTGTTGATCTGTATATCTAGATATATTTTTTAAAAAAACAGCTGGATCATGTAATAATAGTCCTAATTTTTTTCCTAAAAATTTTAATATTGATGCTAATTGATTAACTTTTATAGTATCTTTCTGTTTTTTGAAAAAATTAATTTGATTTGCTAATTTTAAAAAAATAGAAAAAACCACAGGTGTATTAAAATCATCATCCATAGCTTTCTTGAATTCTACTTCAAAACTAGAATTATTAATCATTTTATCTCTAAAATTAGTATTATGTAATGCTCTATACAGTCGTATCAAAGCAAGACTAGATATTTTTAAATGTTCTTCAGAATAATAAAGAGGGTGTCTGTAATGAGATGATAATAAATAATAACGAACAATTTCAGAATCATAATTATTTAAAATATCTTTTAATATACAAACATTACCTAAAGATTTAGACATTTTCTGATTTTTTAAAATTACCATTCCTGAATGCATCCAATAATTTGCATACGTAGTTTTATTTACACACATTGACTGAGATCTTTCATTTTCATGATGAGGAAATAATAAATCTGAACCACCACCATGGATATCAAAAGTGCTTCCTAATGTAGCTCTACTTATCGCAGAACATTCAATATGCCATCCAGGTCTACCTGGTCCCCAAGGAGAATTCCAATGTGGTTCATTATATTTAGATATTTTCCATAAAACAAAATCTAATTTATTTTTTTTTACAATATTACTATTCTTCATTCGATGACTATATTTTAAAAAATTTAAAAATTGTTTTGATAACATCCCATAATTTTTATCACTATTAATAGAAAATACAACATCACCATCTTGAGATATATATGCATGATTTAATTCTAATAATTCAGTAATCATATCAATAATAACTGTTATATATTCCGTTACTTTTGGTTCTATATCTGGAGGTAAAATATTTAATAATTTAAAATCTTGATTCATATAATCTATCATACGATTTGTAAATAAATAGATAGATTCATTTTTTTTATAACATGCATTAATTATTTTATCATCAATATCTGTAATATTGCGAATATATTTTAATTGATAACCACAATAACGCAAATAACGTGCTATTACATCAAATATAATAAATGTTCTTCCGTGCCCAATATGACAAAAATCATATACAGTTGCTCCACAAACATACATACTAATTTTATTAGCGACAATAGGTTTAAAATACTCTTTTTTTCCAGTAAATGAATTAAAAATTTTTAACATAAAAATATCTCTTTTCACATCAGAAATCTAAATAAATTATATTATAAATATGTCACATCATAAAAAATTAAATATAGTACTATTACTAAAATGCTTAATTTTTTACAATTAAATTTTACAATATTATCTATTATTAAAAAATAGGAATAAATAAACATTTATTATTTATTTTAAAATAAATTATTTATATATATAATATATGTTGATGCATAAATACATTTAAACTCTGTCTATTAGATATAAAAATAAATATTTAAGATATATATTTCAGTACTATTAACATAACTTAATTATTACTAAAAAATATTTTCTGTTATTAAGCAATTATTAATTTGACAACATGAATTATATTGATATTACGACAAACATATTGATGTAAATTAATATAATATTGAGATACAATTAGATTACAATCTAATTTATTTTATTTTTACTTTTTTAAAAGGAATGAAAATGAAAACAAAGTTAGAAAAAATGTTAAAATTTCCTTGTTCATTTACTTACAAAGTAATAGGTTTAGCTAAACCAGAATTAATTGATAAAATAGTACAAGTAATACAATTTCGTTTACCTGGAGATTATATACCTCAAATAAAATCTAGTAATAAAGGAAATTATCTCTCTATTTCTATTACAATATGTGCTAAAAATTTTTCTCAAATAGAAATTTTATATCATGAATTAAGCAAAATTAATATAGTACGCATGGTTTTATAAAAAAATTTTTTAACAATACAAGTGTTAAATACTGTAACAATTCACTTTAATAGATAAGAAAAATAAAATTATTGAAAATTAAATATGCTATATAAAGATATACTAATAAAATACAAAAATAAAAAAATATTTTTTTTCTTAAAATAATAATAGTGCAGTACTCAGGAGCACTGCACTATAGAGTTCAGTAAAAAGTAAAATATTAATTAATATATATTATATATTAATTTATAAACTGATTACATTAGCAGCAGACGGACCTTTTGCTCCTTCGGTAATTTCGAATTCAACACTTTGTCCTTCTGTCAAAGTTTTAAATCCGTTGCTTTGGATAGCTGAAAAATGAACAAATACATCTTTGCTTCCATCTTCAGGTGTAATGAAACCAAAACCTTTAGATTCATTAAACCACTTAACATTACCTTTAATCTTAGACATCTATATTACCTTTACATGAAAATATCAATTAACTTACTATAATAAGTTAATAAAAAGATTTTAGAAGTTTTTCTATATATCTTTATAATATATATAAAAATTTATTTTTAAAAACAATATTGCCAACTACTTTTAAATAAATTTCAGATACAATCTATATGAAAATATACAAAAATATTTAATTTAAAAATTTATCAGGCAACACATAAAAAACAACCAAGGATAAATTTATCCTTGGTTGTTTTTTATGTGTTGCCTGGTAATGTCCTACTCTCACACGGGGAGACCCCGTAATACCATCGGCGTTGAAATGTTTCACTTCTGAGTTCGGAATGGTTTCAGGTGGTACCATAACACTATCTTTACCAGGCATTTTAAAATAAAAAATGTGTTTTAAATTTAGATAACAAGAACTTATATACTTATTAAAAAACACCTCTGGTGTTGTAAGGTTAAGCCTCTCGGGTCATTAGTACTAGTTAGCTCAACATATCACTATGCTTACACATCTAGCCTATCAACGTCGTAGTCTTCAACGTCCCTTCAGTAAACAAAAATGTTTCAGGGAAGACTAATCTTGGGGCAAGTTTCGTGCTTATATGCTTTCAGCACTTATCTTTTCCGCATTTAGCTACCGGGCAATGCCATTGGCATGACAACCCGAACACCAGTGATGCGTCCACTTCGGTCCTCTCGTACTAGAAATAGCCCCCCTCAATCTTCCAACGCCCACGGCAGATAGGGACCGAACTGTCTCACG
>DATLVK010000055.1:0-3720 GCA_035577605.1 Buchnera sp. (in: enterobacteria)
TCAATTAAAAACAGAAAATTTTTTTATTTTTTTTTGGAAAAAATAATGTTTTATCGTATATTTTTATTTTTATTTTTATCTTTTTTTTCTCCCATAGTACATGCAAATATGTTAGATATTATTAATAATAATATAGCTTACGGGGGAAAAGATTGGTCATTTTCAATACAAGTTTTGGTATTGCTGACTTCTTTAACTTTTATTCCTGTTATACTTTTAATGATGACTAGTTTTACTAGAATTATTATTGTATTTGGGTTGTTAAGAAATGCATTAGGTACACCTTATGCTCCTTCAAATCAAATTTTAATAGGATTAGCGTTATTTTTAACTTTTTTTATTATGTCTCCTGTGTGTGACAGAATATATTATGAGTCTTATTTACCATTGAGTCAAAATAAGATAAATATGGAAACAGCGATAGAAAAAAGCATACCACCGCTAAAAGAGTTTATGCTGAATCAAACGCGTGAAACTGATTTAAAATTGTTTGCAAAATTGGCAAATATTTCAAGTTTCTTTAGTAAAGATGATGTTCCAATGCGTATTTTGTTACCGTCATTTGTTACAAGTGAATTAAAAACTGCTTTTCAGATTGGTTTTACTATTTTTATTCCTTTTTTAATTATTGATTTAGTTGTAGCTAGTGTTTTGATGGCTTTGGGTATGATGATGGTACCTCCTTCAACGATTTCTCTGCCTTTTAAATTAATGTTGTTTGTTTTAGTAGACGGTTGGTCTCTGCTAATAGGTTCTTTAGCACAGAGTTTTATGTAAATCAAATTTTAATTTAACTATTTTATTTTAATTTATTTTAAAAATCCAGTTTTTATGGATAAAGGTGATCTGTATGACTACCGAATATGTAATGATGTTATTCTATTCAGCAACGAAAATAGGTTTAATGATTTCGGCTCCTTTATTATTATCAGTTTTATTTACAGGATTCATTATCAGTTTATTACAGGCAGCAACTCAAGTAAATGAACAAACATTATCTTTTATTCCAAAAGTGATTTCTATTTTAATTACAATAATTATATTGGGACCATGGATGTTAGGTATTATGTTGGATTATATAAAAGACATATTTTACAATTTACCTTTAATTATTCGCCAATGATTATCTTTAATAATACTGATGTGTTTTTATTTTTTATTAATTTCATATTTCCATTGTGTCGTATTTTGGCGTTAATTTCTGTAATTCCTATTTTTGAAAATAACTTCGTTAGCTATAGAATAAAATTTATTTTATCGGTATTGATCACTATTTTGTTAATGCCACTGTTACCACAATTACAGATTATGTCTTTATCTTTTATTGATTTATTAATTTTAATAGAACAGATATTGATTGGTATGGTTTTAGGTATGATAGTGCAATTTATACTATCTATAGGACATATAGCAGGAGATATTATTGGTTTTCAGATAGGATTGTCTTTTTCTACTATTTTTGATACAGGTAGTCGTATTAATGCATCGATAATATCTCGTTTGTTTTACATATTAATTATATTATTATTAATATCTTGGGATACTCATATTTGGATAATATTAATATTAGTAAATACTTTTTATACTATTCCAATTGAAAAAGTAATTCTAAATTATGGAGTCTTTTTAGATATAGTAAACTTTTATGCTATTGTTTTTTTGAATGGAATGATGTTAAGTCTTCCTATAATAATTATTATTTTAACATTAAACATCATTATGGGTTTACTTAATCGCATATTATCTCAATTATCAATTTTTTCGATAGGATTGCCTATCACTTTGTTAACTGGGATTTTTATCTTAAATTTATTAATATTTGTTATTTCTCCTTATATTAAAGATATATCTCAATTTTTAATGTTTTCTTTTATTGATTTTTTAAAAAATTTTTCTCGTGTATTATAAAATATCTACGTTTACTTTAAATAAATCATTATATAGTCGTAATTAAATTTAACTTTTTATTGTTAGAAATAATCTTTTATTGATAATTAATAATATTTTTCATGTTAAGAACAGACCTTAATTAAAATATAATTAGAGTCTAGTTCTTTTTATAAACATTTAAATATTGTGTTTATATTGATTATTTTATTTTTTGTTCTTTATATAACACTCTTTTTCTTATTTTAGGGTCATATTTTTTTAATGCTAATTTTTCTGGTGTAGTTCTTTTATTTTTTGTAGTGGTATAAAAATGACCCGATCCAGAAGAAGACACTAATTTTATTTTTTCTCTAGTATTTTTAGCCATATATTTACTCTATTTTTTATTTTTATATATTTTTTTTAAAACAACATTTATACCTTTTTTATCAATTATACGCATTCCTTTTGCAGATACTCTTAAAATAATAAATCTTTTTTTTTCAGGTATCCAAAATCGATGAAAATGTAAATTGGGTAGAAATTTTCTTTTAGTTGCATTCATTGCATGTGATCTATTATTTCCCACCATTGATTTTTTTCCTGTAATTTGACAAACACGCGACATATTTATCTCCATTTTAATTCATGTTTAATAAAAAATATTATTGTAAAGAAAAAACATTTTTATTCAATAATAAAGTACATCTTATTTTTTAATTAAAGAATCTAATTTATCTATTATTTGAAAAATTTTTTACATGTTTATAGTAATGATGTTTCGTATTGTTTGATACTAATTAAAATTTCTTTTTCAGCATGTTTGATATCTTTCCAACCAATTATTTTTATCCATTTTCCTTTTTCCATTTTTTTGTAGTTTTTAAAGAAATGAATAATTTGATCACACAGTAACTTTGGAAAATCATTAATATTTTTAAAAGAATCATATTCTGGATAAATTTTAGAATGAGGTACAGCTATAATTTTTGTATCTTCTCCAGATTCATCATTCATTTTTAACATACCAAGGGGTCGAGATCTTATAACTGAACCTGGTTGTAAGGAATAAGGAGTATGGACTAATACATCTAATGGATCTCCATCTTGAGATAATGTTTTATTTATATAACCATAGTTACATGGATAAAACATAGGAGTCAATATAAATCGGTCAACAAATAATGTACCTGATTCTTTTTCTATTTCATATTTAACTGAATGGGCATGAGATGGAATTTCTATTATAACGTTAATATCATGAGGTGGATTATTTCCTGATTGAACTTTATTTAAAGACATATAATGATTCCTAGTAATTCATTGATTATTAATTTTATATTTTAATACATTATTAATGTTAATAAATTTTATTTTTTGAGTAAGTGATTATTGACAGTTTCTTATTTTTTATGGATTATAATGTTAATAAATAAATTAGTAAAGTGTAAGATTTTTCTTATTTAATATTTTTAAGTTGTGAATATTTCGTGGATTATAAAGCAATAATATTTTTATAGACAGACATAGACATATATTTATATTTATATATGTTAGCTATATTGTAATGTACAATATAAAATTTAATTTTATATATATCTTAAATATAATTTTTTAATAATTTAACAAGGATTAATTATGCATGAATTACAAGATGTTATTTTGCAAGAAAAAGCATTAAAAGATGTAGTAAGAATATGTTTAGAATTAGCAGAAAATAACACAGACGCTATTGAAGTTATAGTCAAACAAACAAAAGGAATCAGTGTTACTGTTAGAAAAGGTATATCAGAATATATAGAATTTAATGATGACGGAATGTTATTTATTACAGTATATCGGAATAATCGT
>DATLVK010000056.1:0-2411 GCA_035577605.1 Buchnera sp. (in: enterobacteria)
TTTTTTCAGAATTATTTAATCCTTTTTTTCTTTCTTTATCTATTAATAACTCTTGTCTAATTTCTAATATTTTATTATATAGTCCAGTTAATAAATCTAAAAATACATTTTTTATCTCTTTTTCAATGATCATATGATCCCATTTAGCTAGTTTGTATAGAATAGAAATTTTATCTGTATCTCTGTATGATTCTAATATTTGTCCTGTATTTAATTTTGGATTTTTTATACATATTTGTACTAATTCTAAAAATAGAGACAATCCTTTTATCTTTAAATGCATTAATTTTGCAACAGAAGGTATCATTTCTGCTAAATATGGATTTTGAAGTAATAATGAAATTAGAATTCGCATTCTAGTTTGTTTTATTGGTTTAATTTTATAATCTTCTATTTTTCTTGCATTTTTGGAAAATAATCGTTCTAATTGATTAAAATCTGGAATACCTAATTTATGTCCTAATATTTGTTTTAAATAAATACGCATAGTTTCTCCTGGTATTAATTGAATTAATGGAACTGCTATTGCGCTTAAATAACTACGACCTTCAATAGAACTTAAATTAATATTTTTTAACAATTTATGGAAAAGAAATACTGATAAATCAGTTGCTTGATTAATTCTATTTTCAAAAGCTATTTTACCTTCTTTTCTGATAATTGTATCTGGGTCTTCATCCTGAGGAAGAAATATAAATTTAACACTTCGTCCATCATATATATAAGGCAAACTAGTTTTTAGAGTACGCCAAGCTGCTTCTTTTCCTGATTTATCTCCATCATAACAGTATATTATATTATTAGTAGTACGAAAAAGTAGCTGTATGTGTTCGGTAGTGATTGATGTTCCTAATGATCCTACTACATAATTAATATTAAATTGAGTAAGCATAATAACATCAATATAACCTTCAACAATTAATAATCTATTTGGTTTAGAGTAATTTCTTGTGATTTCATAGAGACCATATAGTTGTCTACTTTTATGAAAAATATTAGTTTCTGGAGAATTAATATATTTTGGTTGTGTATTATCTAAATTTCTAGCACCAAATCCGCTGATTCTTCCGTAATTGTCTTTAATAGGAAACATAATTCTATTTCTAAATCGGTCATATGGATACCCTTGTTTATTTAAAATTAATATTCCGGAATCAATGAGTGCTTTTTGATTATGTTTATTGATTACTATTTTTTTTGATATATTATTCCATTCTTTTGGTGCAAAGCCAATAGAAAAATAATTTATCATTTCTTTACTAATACCTCTTTGTTTTAAATAACGGTAGGCTTCATTATGATCAGTGTTCATAATGTTTGTTTTATATAAGTCAGATACTTTTTTCATCAAATAATATAATTGAGTTCTTTTATCATATTCATTCTTGTTTTTTTTATAACTAATATTATATGGTATTGTTAATCTATTTAAGATAGAAAGTGTTTCAATGCTTTCTATAAAATTCAAATGTTCATAATTCATTAAAAAGTCAATGGCATTCCCATGTGAATTACATCCAAAACAATAATAAAATTGTTTTTTATCATTTACTGTGAAAGATGGGGTTTTTTCATTGTGAAAAGGACATCGAGCATGGTAGTTTTGACCTTGTTTTTTTAATGGAATACGAGAGTTAATAAGATCAATTATATTAGTTTTGATAAGTAATTCATCTATAAAATTTTTTGGTATTTTTCCTATCATATATTTTATTTATTTTATATTATAAAACACTGGAATTATAATTTTTAACAGTGTTTTATATTGTATAATATTTAAAGTTAATACATGCGAATACGTTTAGAATTTTCTCTAGAAAGTTTTTTTGCAAGACGTTTTACTGCAGATGCTTTGGCTCTTTTTCTTTCAGTAGTTGGTTTTTCATAGAATTCTCGACGTCTAATTTCAGCTAAAATACCGGCTTTTTCACAAGATCGTTTGAATCTACGAAGAGCTATGTCAAAAGGTTCGTTTTCACGTACTTTTATTACTGGCATGTTAGTGTACCTTTTTTTTAAGATTAAATTAAATAAATTATATTTACTTTAAATAATTGAAATTTTAAGATAAATAAATGTTATATTACAAATGCTATTTTTTAAAATATATAATATATTATTGAGATGGAATAAATACTTCATCTTTATTAGTATGATAGTATTTACTAATACTAATTTAGTATATAAATATGTCCAGTGTATGCTAAATATTTTTTTATATAATATATATTTTATATTGACGTACTAAAAATTTTTTAAGGAAAAAATAAATGCGTATACTAGGAATTGAAACGTCTTGTGATGACACTGGTGTTGCTATTTATGATAATCATTTAGGTTTAATAATAAATGTATTGCACAGTCAGGTTGACTTACATACTAATTATGGTGGTATAGTTCCAGAACTAGCT
>DATLVK010000057.1:0-4071 GCA_035577605.1 Buchnera sp. (in: enterobacteria)
AATGGCATTATCGGAGCATTTAAAACTATGCTAAATAAATTTTCAGTCCATTTTGTTACTTTAATTATTCTTCCTGTAACCCATTGATTCATATTAAATTCCTATTTTTATAAAATATTTTATTGTAAAAAATGTAAAATAGTTCAATATATTAATCAGTAATATTTTTTCATCCAGTAATAATAAATTATGTATTTTTAAAAAATATAGATATTTGTAAAATATATTTTATTGTTTAA
This sequence comes from Buchnera sp. (in: enterobacteria), assembly GCA_035577605.1. GTDB lineage: Bacteria > Pseudomonadota > Gammaproteobacteria > Enterobacterales > Enterobacteriaceae > Buchnera_C. The sequence goes on from DATLVK010000057.1 coordinate 240, forward strand.
TTAAATATTTTTAAAATAAATATAAATTAAAACAGTAACTAATGTTATTAGAACTGTTTCTAAATTAGAAAAAGTATAATAAATTATTAATTCTATTTTATTGTTAAAAATAGAATTAAATGAACTAAAAAAAAAGAATGTTATCTTAAATAGTCCAATTAACTATAATATATATGATACATGTTTTTAAAAAAATAAAATAAAAAAATTAAAGAAGATTGAGAAAATAGCAAGATCATTCACACTTATTATTAAAAAAGATAATTGACGTATAACATATAACTTTTACAATTACACGTTATTATAAAAAATATTTTAATTATTAAATAATAAATATTTAATATTATACATATGTTATTAACAACAAATATATATGTAAGAAATAATATTTTTTTAACCTTAACAATTTATATCAATATAATTATTTTAAAATATGTATTTTTTAGTAAGATAAAACTCTCTTAAAAATAAATTGGTTAATTTATATACAATATTAAAAAAGTTTTATTATCTTATCTAAAGATAACTTCCCTATTTTAGTCAAATCTCTAATATAGGAAAGTTGATAATAGTATGTAATCATTAATACTATTATTTATATATTATAAAATAAATTTGCTAAGATCTTCATCAGATATTAGTTTATCTAGATGTTTGCTTACATAGTCATGATTAATATCAATAGTTTCTCCATGTCTTTCATTAGCATGAAATGATATATCTTCAGTTAAACGTTCTAATATAGTGTATAAACGACGGGCTCCAATATTTTCCATCGATTCATTTACATGCCATGCTGTTTCTGCTATACGTCGTATTCCTTCTTTAGTAAAATTAATTATCACTCCTTCTGTTTCCATTAAAGCTTTATATTGCATGGTAATAGAAGTAGTTGGTTCTATTAATATTCTTTCGAAATCTTTTACGGTTAAAGCTTGTAATTCAACACGAATAGGTAGTCTACCCTGTAATTCAGGAATAAGATCAGATGGAGTAGATGTTTGAAAAGCACCAGAAGCAATAAACAAAATATGATCAGTTTTAACTGTACCATGTTTAGTAGATACCGTACATCCTTCTATAAGTGGCAATAGATCGCGCTGAACTCCTTCACGTGAAACATCAGGTCCAGAAGAAGAGCCACTACGTTTACAAATTTTATCAATTTCATCGATAAATACAATTCCTTGTTGTTCTACAGCATTTATAGCAGCTTTTTTTAATTCATCCTGATTAATTAATTTAGTTGCTTCTTCTTCCTTTAGCAATTTTATTGCATCTTTTATTTTTAATTTTCTAATACTTTTTTTATTACCTCCTAAATTTTGAAAAAGAGACTGTAATTGTCCAGTTAATTCTTCCATACCTGGTGGAGACATAATCTCAACACCCATTGGATTAGTAGCTATGTTAATTTCGATTTCTTTTTCATCTAATTCGCCTTCTCTTAGTTTTTTTCTAAAAATCTCAATAGTAGTTAAAGGTCGATTAGAATCTTCAGATTCTTTCCAATTTTTTTTTACAGTAGGAACCAATATGTCTAATATCCTTTCTTCTACTCTTTTATTTACATGTTTTTTATTTTTTTTGATAGTTTGAACGCGTACTATCTTAATAGCAATGTCTGTTAAATCTCGAATAATAGAATCAACTTCTTTACCAACGTAACCTACTTCAGTAAATTTAGTTGCCTCTATTTTTATAAATGGTGAACAGGCTAATGTTGCTAATCTTCTAGCTATCTCTGTTTTACCCACACCAGTAGGTCCAATCATTAATATATTTTTAGGTGTAATTTCATATCTCAGTTCATCATTCAGTTGCATGCGACGCCAACGATTACGTAATGCAATAGCCACAGCACGTTTTGCTTTCTCTTGACCAATAATAAATTTATTAAGTTCTCTGACGATCTCGCGAGGAGTCATTTCAGACATAGGGATAATCCTTACTTTTCTGAAGGTAATTCTTTAATAGTAAAATTGTTATTTGTATATATGCAAATATTAGAGGCAATGAAAAGCGATTTTTTTACAATTTGATCAGCATCAAGGGAACTATTTTCTAATAACGCTTGAGCTGCTGCTTGTGCATAAGGACCGCCTGAACCAATGGCAATTAAATCATTTTCAGGTTGAATGACATCTCCGTTTCCCGTAATAATTAGCGATGTATCTTTGTCGGCAACAGCTAATAAAGCTTCAAGCTTACGTAATATACGATCTGTTCTCCAATCTTTTGCTAATTCTATAGCTGAACGTAATAATTTTCCCTGATACATAGATAATTTTTTTTCAAATAACTCAAATAAAGTAAAAGCATCTGCAGTGCCACCAGCAAAACCAGCAATAATTTTATTTTGATACAGTGATCTTACTTTTTTAACATTACTTTTCATAATAGTATTGCCTAAAGTAGCTTGTCCATCTCCACCAATAACTACTTTGTCTTTTAATCGGATACTTAAGATTGTTGTCATAGATTCAGTCCTTTAATAGCAGTATTAATCCAGCATATGTAATCTATAATTAAATATTTAGATTAAGTTAAAATATGAATTACATTAATAAGTACTAATAAACATATTGCTAGATAGAAATCCTTTATCTTTTAAGGAAAATAAATATATATAATGATAAATATTTTTAATATATTATAAAAAATAAATATTTTATTATAAAAAATAATACAGTTATTTTAAAAATATTTTATATAACTTAAAATTATTAACTATTTTTTACAATATTATATCGTTATTATCATCATTTTCTAGTCTTTTAATATATTGCTAATATTTTTCTATTTTATTGGGAACATAAAATGGGTAACTGATTTTTTTGAGTATTGTATTTTTTATTAATTGATACATAAAGGAATTAATAGTATAAATAAACAAAGTTATGTTAATGAGAATTAACAATTATATTGATGTAATCTTTTGTTATTTTATTTTTTTATACAAAATATTTTTTTACTTTTATATAATATGTAATCTTTTTTTATCATTTTATTTTTTTACAATTATGTTTTCAATGTAGTACTAAAAATACAGTTATATCTAAATGTTTATAAATACATAGTACTGTAAATGAGAGATATTATAAAAAATGTTTTTAATTATTTTATATGAATATTTTTAATAGTAAAATAGGTATGTGTTTTATTCTATAAATATAATAATAATGATTTTTAATCAAGGTATCATATGAAAAAGAAAATTCATCCAAATTATAATAAAGTTACAGCTACCTGTTCTTGTGGTAATGTTATTTTTTTTTCTTCTACTATTAATAAAAATATTAATCTTGATGTGTGTTCCAGATGTCATCCTTTTTATACAGGAAAACAAAGAGTATTGGATCAAGGAGGGCAAATAGAAAAATTCAATAAACGTTTTAAAATGGTAAAAAAGATATAAATTGTTTGGAGTAATGTTGAATACTAATATTACATTTATAATATAAAATTAAATTGTTATTTATTTTAAAAAAATAATTTGTTAATCTTATATATATACTATGTGTAATACGTTCTTAATATTCGATGTTACCTAATAATGTTTCTTCATAAATATTACTAATAAAACCTATTTTTTTTTTAACTAATAAATATGGAAGATCTGGAGATTTTGATATTTTTAAATCCAGATCTTTTAGGATAAAATATATGTAAAAGTAAAATACGCTTAAGTGCTTTTGTCATCAACTTCGCTATATTAATACTGATATGTTTTTTGAATAATTAAATTATAAATCTATAATAGTTTTATCTAAGTATAATGCTATTGTTTATTAGATATCTGATTAATATTTTCAATATCAGATATTTCATT
>DATLVK010000058.1:0-3124 GCA_035577605.1 Buchnera sp. (in: enterobacteria)
TCCAAATGATTAACGATATGGGAATACAGGTAGTAGAAGCAGCACCAGATGCCGATGATCTTATGCTGAATGAAAGTAGTACAGATACTGATGAAGACACTGCTGAAGCAGCTGCACAAGTGTTATCAAACGTAGAAACTGAACTGGGTCGAACGACTGATCCTGTTCGAATGTATATGCGTGAAATGGGTACTGTAGAATTATTGACACGAGAAGGAGAAATTGATATAGCAAAACGCATAGAAGATGGGATCAATCAAGCTCAATCTTCAGTAGCTGAATATCCAGAAGCTATTAGTTATCTTCTAGAACAATATAATAGAGTAACATTAGGTGAAATAAGATTATCTGAATTAATTACAGGATTTGTGGATCCTAATGCAGAAGAAATTTTTTCCCCTATTTCTACACATATTGGATCTGAACTACCAGAAGAAGAACATAATAACGAAGATCATGAAAGTGATGAAGATAATAATAATGAAGATGAAAACAGTATTGATCCCGAATTAGCAAAAGAAAAATTCATCGAACTATATCATCAATATAAAATTACTAATATTACAATAAGAAAAAAAAATAGATATCATAAAGATTCACTATTGGCAATCCATAATCTATCAGAAATATTTAAACAGTTTAGATTAGTACCTAAACAATTTGATTATTTAGTAAATAATATGCGTAATATGATGGAACGAGTTAGAATACAAGAACGCTTAGTTATGAAATTATGTGTAGAAAAATGTAAAATTCCAAAAAAAATTTTTATTCATTTTTTTACAAAAAGAAAATCAAATATTAACTGGTTACAATTAATACAAAATACAAGTAAACCTTGGTCTGAAAAATTAAATAAAATAAAAGAAGACATTAATTTTATTTTACAAAAATTAATTCAAGTTGAAAAAGAGACAGGATTAACTATTGAACAAGTTAAAGACATAAACAAAAGAATGGCTATTGGAGAAGCTAAAGCTAGAAGAGCTAAGAAAGAAATGGTTGAAGCTAATCTGAGATTGGTAATATCAATAGCAAAAAAATATACTAATCGTGGATTACAATTTTTAGATCTTATTCAAGAAGGAAATATAGGTTTAATGAAAGCTGTCGATAAATTTGAATACAGAAGAGGATACAAATTTTCTACATATGCCACTTGGTGGATCAGACAAGCCATCACTCGTTCAATTGCTGATCAAGCCAGAACTATTCGTATTCCTGTACATATGATTGAAACTATTAATAAACTTAATCGTGTTTCTAGACAAATGCTACAAGAAATGGGACGAGAACCAACACCTGAAGAATTATCTGAAAGAATGTTAATTCCAGAAGATAAAATACGAAAAGTACTTAAAATAGCAAAAGAACCAATCTCAATGGAAACACCTATTGGAGATGATGATGATTCTCATTTAGGTGATTTTATAGAAGATACAACATTAGAATTGCCTTTAGATTCTGCAACTTCTGACAGTCTACGTTCTGCTACTCATAACGTTTTATCTGGACTTACTCCAAGAGAAGCTAAGGTTTTACGCATGCGTTTCGGTATCGATATGAATACTGATCATACTTTAGAAGAAGTTGGTAAACAATTTGATGTCACACGTGAACGTATCAGACAAATAGAAGCTAAAGCATTAAGAAAATTAAGACATCCTAGCCGATCTGAAATACTTCGCAGTTTTTTAGATGATTAATACATAGCTACAAAGCTTCTTTTATTTAAGAAGCTTTGTAGCTATGTTTCTAAAAAAAATACTATTACTTATATAAAAATAAAAAAATATTTTTAGATATTATATATAGATAAAATTTTCTGTATTTAATAATATTTTATCTATATATAATATTTTTCTTATTCTGTATATAAAAATATCATTGATAAAATCAAACTACTTGAAAAATAATATCATGTCTTATTACATATTAAAATAATTATTATATAATCAATTTATTTCTACCGATTTAGAAACAATTTTAGCTGGAACACCAGCTGCTGTACTATATGCAGGAACAGAACTCAATACCACAGCACCAGCACCTATTTTAGAATTTAAACCAATTTCTATATTACCAAGAATTTTTGCTCCAGCCCCTATAACTGCTCCTGCTCTAATTGTAGGATGTCGTTTTCCAATTATTTTCCCAGTACTACCTAAAGTTACTGATTGCAAAATAGAAACATTATTTTCTACTAAAACAGTCTCTCCTATGACAATACCAGTAGCATGATCTAACATAATGCCATGTCCAATATTAGCAGCAGGATGAATATCTACCGAAAACAAAACTGACATTTTATTTTGTAAAAATAATGCTAATGATTTACGTCCTATCTGCCATAATTTATGTCCAATACGATATATCTGTAAAGCATGAAATCCTTTTAAATATAGGAAAATAGTAGAATAATTATCTATCACAGGATCTCGATTGTATATAGCATATATATCTTTAATTGCAGATTTAACAAGCGATATATCAGATAAGTACATTTTTATAATCATATTTTGTAACACAGTATCAGCAACCGTTTCATTCGCTAATTGATCAGATAACATGAAACTCAATGCTCGTTCAAAAGATTGATGTTGTAATATTCTTACATAATAAAATTTAGATAATATGGGTTCATTATCTGATAGCATTTGTACTTCTGATCGTATTTTTTTCCATATTAAATTTACTGCTTCAGACAAAATTAATTCTCCAAAAAATAGATGATATGACTTATATATTTAAAAAAAAACACTATTTGCATTAAGAAAATTTATATTGAGCATGATACACTTTTGAAGTACATATATTCTGATTAACAAAAACTAATCAAATGTATATTTGATATCAGACATGGATATTTATCTAAACATATTAATAGTAATTAATATTAATGAATAATCACGTTATAGTATTCAAGATTCTTGTTTACTTATTAGTGATTAATTTTTTATTTCAATAATACCTACTATCTTTTAATATCCATATATTTTAAAAAACCTAATATAGAAATAAATTAAATATAATTTCTATACTATATAAAATTATAGAATATTAAAATAATTATATTTTTTATATTATTTTAAATATTTTTTATTATTTTTACAAATATTTACTA
>DATLVK010000059.1:0-2260 GCA_035577605.1 Buchnera sp. (in: enterobacteria)
TTAAACGTACCTCTTTTACCTGATCTTTTAATAGTTCTTTTACTTTTTTTAAAAAATCTTCAGAATCTTTTTTTGAGAATTGTGTTGTTTCTTTATCTGATTCTATTAATTTGTTCAATGATGCATCACTTTTGCTAATTGATTGAATTTTTTTTCCTTCAAATTCAGTCAGGTAATTCATCATCCATTCATCAATACGATCTGATAGTAATAGAACATCTATTCCTTTTTTGCGAAAAAACTCTAAATGAGGACTGCTATTCGCAGATGTATAACTATCAGATGTAATATAGTATATTTTTTCTTGTTTTGGTATCATATTTTTTACATAGTTACTTAATGATAATTTTTGTTCTGCACTATTAGTATTGATTGAAGTAAATCTTAAAAGATTAGCGATATTGTTTTTGTTATTAGCATCTTCAGCAGGTCCTTCTTTAAGAACTAATCCAAATTGATTCCAAAAAATTTTGTATTTTTTTGTATCATTAGCTAATTGTTCTAGCATTTTTAATATTCTTTTTGTTAATGCTTGGCGTAAATTTTGTGTTACACGATTATCTTGTAATATTTCTCGTGATATATTTAAAGGAAGATCGTTAGAATCTATTAAACCGCGTACAAATCTTAAGTAGTTAGGTAAAAATTGTTCTGCATCGTCCATTATAAATACACGTTTTACATAAAGTTTGAGACCATGTTTTTTTTCTCTATTCCAAATATCCCAAGCAGCTTTTTCAGGTATATAGAGTAAACTGGTATATTCATGAATACCTTCTACATGGTTGTGACTCCATGTTAAAGGATCATTAAAATCATGTGTGATATGTTTATAAAATTCTTTATATTCTTCTTCAGAAATATTGGATTTTTTAAAAGTCCACAGTGCTTTTGCTTTATTAATTTGATCCCAAGTACCAGTTTTTTTTTGTTCGTCGTAGTTAAATATTTTTACAGGTACTGATATATGATCAGAGTATTTGCTGACTATGTTACGTATTTTCCAGGTATCTAGAAATTCTATTTCTTCTTTTTTAAGAAATAAAATAATTTCTGTACCTCTTTCTTTTTTTATGATTTCATCAATTGTATATTCTCCATCTCCTGATGATTCCCATTGAATACCTTTATCTGTGAGAATAGTTTCTGCACGAGTGCGTACGATTACTTTATTTGATACAATAAACGATGAATAAAAACCTACACCAAATTGTCCTATTAATTGACTATCTTGTTTTTCTTTTTTTTCTAGTAAGTCTAGAAATTCTTTTGTTCCTGATTTTGCAATAGTTCCTAAATTTTCAATTACTTCTTGACGATTCATGCCAATACCGTTATCACTAATTGTTAAAGTATTATTTTCTTTATTAGTTACGATATTAATCCAGAAATCAGTTTTTTTATCATATAATTCGGGTGAAGTAATAGATTGAAATTTAAGTTTATCTATTGCATCAGAAGCGTTAGATATTAATTCTCTAAGGAAAATTTCCTTATTAGAATAAAGAGAATGAATCATTAGATGTAGTAGTTGTTTTACTTCTGATTTAAATATATATTTTTCTTTTTTTTTAACGTTCATAAATGTACTCCAATTTAAATGTAGATACACTTTTAAAAATTTTTTATTATTATTTTTATTTGATATAATTGTAATTATGATAATAAATATAATAATTAGTAGTGTATATATTAAACATGTTTAATAATTATAATGGTAGAGTAAATTCAGGAGGTAAATCAACTCCTGTAGAAATGGATGCCATTTTTTGTTTATGAGCTTCAGAAATTCTTCGTTCAGCATCATTAAATGCTGCTGCAGCTAAATCTTCTAACATTTCTTTATCATCTTTTAATAAAGATGGGTCTACTTCTACTCTTTTACAATTATGTGCGCCATTAATAGTTACTTTTACTAATCCTGCACCTGCTTCTCCTGTAACTTCCATATCTGTAATTTCTTTTTTTATTTTTGATATTTTTTCTTGCATTTGTTGTGCTTGTTTCATTAAGTTACCTAATCCATTTTTAGTAAACATATTTTTCTTCTTTAATTAGATGTGTGGTTTTATAAATAGAATTGATTAATTTAAGTTATTTTATCATATTTTTTTTTATTATTATTGAAATATTATACTATTTTTTTACTTTAACTTAATAGTAATTATGTATATTTTAAATATTTATTGCATGTAATTTTATTAAGAATTAATGATTTTGATATATAACTGTTTTATATTAATTCAATAGTATTGATGGT
>DATLVK010000060.1:0-2701 GCA_035577605.1 Buchnera sp. (in: enterobacteria)
TATATGCCTAAAAACGCCATTTGGTTAGGTTGGTCTCTAGGAGGGTTAATTACTAATCTTATTGGATTATACTATCCTAAAAATATTCGCGCTATTATCACTGTAGCTTCTTCTCCTTGTTTTACTATACGTCCAGGGTGGCCTGGTATTAATCCAGAAATATTAAAAAATATTTATAATTCATTAAATAATTATTATGAAGAAACTATTCAAGATTTTATAGATTCACAAATTTTAAATATATCTCAACCTTATCAATATATTTCTATATTAAAAAAAAAATATTATCATATCCTCGTCCAAAACAATTAGCTTTGAAAGAAGGACTAAAAATATTATGTTTAATTGATTTAAGAAAAAAAATATCACAATTAAATGTTCCATTATTTAGAATATATGGTGATTTAGATCCTTTAATTCCTAAAGAAATATCTAATATATTAGATAAAACAATACCTTACAGTTTTTCTATTATTATAAAAAAATCAGCTCATGCACCTTTTATTTCACAACCGAAAGAATTTTGTAAATATTTATTGCAACTTAAAAATTTTTTATAGAAATAAAACCTTATCATAAATAATTAATTTTTAAATATTCATACTAGTAATCTTTTATCTTTAACTTAAATATTTATTTAAAAATAATTTTTGATTATCATATATTTTATTTTACTTAAAGAATAATTATTTTTTGATTATGAAATTATATTTATAAAAATATTATAAAACCACTAGCCCCCTAAGTACGGGGTGCTATTATTATATAAATTTAATAAATATATTTCTAAAAAGGAATATCATCATCAAAATCTATTTGAGACTCATTATTAACAGAAATATCTTTTTTATTATAAGTACCAGATTTACTTAATTGTACATTATTTTTTTCTAACTGATTATGTTCTTTTAATACTAAATTATTTTTTTGAATATTCCCGCTAGAATTTATATTATTAGAATTTCTATTTCCTAACATATGCATAGTTCCACTGATATTAACGATAATTTCTGTTGTATAACGATCCATCCCATTTTGATCTTGCCATTTTCTTGTCTGTAAAGAACCTTCTATATATACTTGAGCACCTTTTCTAAGATATTCTCTAGCAATTTCAGCTAACTTGCCAAACAATACAACTCTATGCCATTCCGTTTTTTCTTTCATTTCTCCTGTATTCTTATCTCTCCATGTTTCAGAAGTAGCTAAAGTAATATTTGCTACAGCTCCACCATTAGGCATATAACGAACTTCTGGATCTTGACCTAAATTACCAATTAAAATTACTTTATTTATTCCTCTACTAGCCATATTTTCTTACCTATTGAGCACATATAATTATATAATTATTTTATAATTGTTAATTAAATAAAAAATATCCTTTCGTATCTAAAACTATATTTTATATATAAATATAAAAAAATTTTACATATATAAAAAATATTAATTATATTAAAAAATAAAAAAATTATATTTTTTAATATAATAAAAACATAACATACAATTTATTCTAAAAAAATATAAAATAACATTTAGTCTGATATAGTAACATTTATTGTTATAAAAAAATAATATAATGCAATCTAATAATAATAAAAAAAGCAAATTTTCTGTAGCGCCTATGCTAAATTATACCGATCAATATTATCGTTATTTTATCAAATATTAACTAAACATACTCTGTTATATACTGAAATGATAACTACTAAATCTATTCTTAATAATAAGAATAATAAAATAATTTATAATCATTCAAATCAACATCCAGTAGCAATACAAATATCTGGTTATATTCCATCTGAATTAGAAAATGTGCTCAAATCTCTGATAAAATTAAATAAAATGCAATTAGTTTAAATATAGGTTGTCCTTCTAAAAGTGTTCAAATTGTTCTATTTAGTGCATATTTAATAAAAAAAAGAATATTATCATAGATTCAGTTAAATTTATTCAGGATATCACTGCAATACCAATTAGTGTTAACACTAGAATAGGTGTCAACTAATTCAAAAACTATAATTTTTTAAGTGGTTTTATTAATGAAATACCATACAATAACCAATGTACAAAATTTATTCTCTATGCACGAAAAACTATCCTAAATGAACTAAATAAAAAAAATAACACAATTCCACTATTAAATTATGAATTAGTGTATAGATTAAAAAAAGATTTTAAACATTTAACAATTATTATTAATAATAGTATTCAATCGATTCAAGAAATAAAATTATATTTAAAAAAAACAGATGGAATAATGATAGAGAGAGCTGTTTTCAAAAATACATTGCTGTTATCTCAAATTGACCCACGGATGTTTAATAATAAAAAACAACATTACTATCAAAAATATTATATATAGTATGTATTTATAAATAAAAAAACAGTACTTATGGGTATATTTATTAAAAAATTTTACGACATATATTTGGTTTATTTTACGAACAACTCTATTCTAAAAATTGGAAACGCTTACTAAATATAAAAAAATATAAAAAAAGATGATATAAAATTCATGAAAAAAATTTTATTATTTTTATCTAAAAATAAAATTAATTAAAACTATATCAACTAAATGTTTTAATATTATTTTTTTAATTTAAAAAAAATAATAATATATTTTATTATTACTAAAAATTCAAACATGTATTTAGAACACTAGATGTAAATAGATTCATTATCATATAGTTTCTTACATTGC
>DATLVK010000061.1:0-4232 GCA_035577605.1 Buchnera sp. (in: enterobacteria)
TTTTTTATAGAATAAGATAATAATTGTGAGCAAGAATAACGAATGACTTCTAAAGAAGACTGTTCTGAATTATTAATTATAATAACTTTAGAATCATGTTTTATCACAGTATTAATACCAACCAACTGACTATTAATTAATATAAGCTGCTACACAAGAATTGACTAAATTTAATTTAATATCTGTAGCAATTTTTTTATTGAAAAAATATAATTATACATCGGTTTATTTCTGTTTAATAACAAAATAACCAATATTAGAAATTCTTACCGACTCTCAGTTATACACAATATAAATTATAAATCGATTAAATTATAATATATTTTAAATATACATATATAAATAAAAAATATTAAATTTTATCTCATTTTTTATTTACATTAATATTATTTAATTAATTTTATCATATCAAAAAATTAATTATTTTTTATGTTTTATATTAAATAAAGTATACAATACTAAAATATTTATAAAAATAGAGGTACCAGTACAATATTAACTGATACCTCTATTATTAAAAACGACTATTAATAGATTGTGCTAATCGATCAATTAACAATACACTATCATCCCAACCTAAACACGGATCTGTAATTGATTTTCCATAAACTAACGGCTCATTATTAACTACCGTTTGAGAACCTTCTTCTAAAAAACTTTCAATCATAACACCAACAATAGCTGTTGAACCATTATAAATTTGTTTTGCTACAGATTCACCAACATCACATTGCCGACGATGTTGTTTAAAACAATTACCATGACTAAAATCAATCATCAAATATTCTGGAAGATTAAAATCTTGTAAATTTTTTACAGCTAAATCAATATCTGCAACATGATAATTAGGAGATATTCCACCACGCATAATTATATGACAAAAAGGATTACCACTTGTGTGATTGATTGTCATCTGCCCATCCTTATCAGGTGCTAAAAATAAATGTCTTACTCTAGAAGCTCTTATCGCATCTATAGCAATACGAATATTACCATCAGTTCCATTTTTAAAACCAACAGGACAAGATAAAGCAGAAGCCATTTCACGATGAATTTGACTTTCAGTTGTTCTTGCCCCTATAGCACCCCAACTAATTAGATCTGCTATAAATTGTCCAATTACCATATCTAAAAACTCTGTAGCAGACGGCATACCTAATCGATTAATATCCAATAATAATTTTCTAGCAACAGCTAATCCATGATTCACTCGAAAACTACTATTAAGATCAGGATCAGAAATCAATCCTTTCCACCCAACAACAGTTCTTGGTTTTTCAAAATAAGTTCTCATGACAATTTCAAGACGAGAATAATATTTTTTTCTTAATACATTCAGTTTAGATGCATATTCTACTGCTGCTTCCGGATCATGTACCGAACAAGGTCCTATTATTACTAATAATCGTTTATCTTTTCCTGTAATAATTCTAGCAATATTATTTCTTGTTGTAATGACATTATCCATAATCTCTGGAGTAATAACATAACGTTTAGCTAATTCAGCTGGTGTAATTAATGGATCAATTCGTATTGTTCGTAATTCGTCTGTTTTTTTCATTTGTTTCTCTGTAATTAATCTTTATTCTAGAAAAAAATAACAAGATATGATTAGAGTTGAAATAAAATCAATTAGATAGTCAATCATTTAATATAAAAATAAAACTTCAACAAAAAATTAATAACATTTTCCAACAAAAAATAATTAAAAGAATAAAAATATTTTTAAAAAATAATCCTTATAATACATAGATATCAAAAAAATACAGTATTCATTAATAATAATATAAATAAACCAAATATTTTTATAAAAACATACTATTAATGAATATAAGATTATAATTAAAAATTAAAAATAATAGAAAATAACATGTATATTTTTAAAATAAACATCCATAATTCTATTATTTTCAAAATATTTCTAAAAATATATATTTATTTCTTTTAAATAATGTTTAAGTTTTTATTTAATATACTAAATTACTTAAATCACATAAAGATTATAAATATAATATTAAGAACAATATTTTAATAAAGAATTTATATTGATATTTTTATCTGAAACATTATCATTTTATTATATATTTTACTTAAAAAATATAATCTGTCTTACAAACCAATATTTAATTTGTTGAATAATACAAAAAAATATTGGTTATAATTATTTTATTTCTTTTTACAGAAACACAATTCTATTAAATGTATAATATGTCATCAATCTTATTATTTTTTTTTTTTTGATATTCTCTTCATTGATATATTCGATAATGAATCAGGAGAAGGAATTTCATCCATCCAAGATAATATTAAACGATAAGATATGACTAATACAACTGGACCAATAAATAAACCAATCATACCAAAAGCAAGTAATCCACCAATTACTCCAGATAAAATCAATAAAGTAGGTAAATCTGCACCTATTCGTATTAACACAGGTCGTAAAATATGATCTAAAATACACAAAATTCCACTCCAAATTAGTAATGCAGAACCACAGATTGCATTTCCATGCCAATAAAGCCAAATAATAGCAGGAACTAAAACTGGCAAAGGGCCTAATTGAATTAAACAAAATAAAATAATTAAAATCATTAGTAAAGAAGCATACGGTATACCTAATATCACTAATCCTATACTACCAAGTATTCCCTGTACTAAAGCTGTTACAACTACTCCTAATGCCACTGCTCGAATCGCTTGTCCGGCCAATAACACAACAACATCTCCTGGTTTAGATGCTAATCTAAAAGCAAAATGGCGAACAATATTCCCAACTTTCTCTCCATTCCAATATAGTATTGAACTAAATATCAACATAAAAATTAAATCAATAACAAAACGACCAAAATTACCTACTTGAACAATAAAAAATTCAGTAGTAATACCCATATAAGGTTGAATTTGAGTAATTAATGCTACTCCTCCTTCATTTAATAATTTATGATAACTTATAAATAATTTTGTCCCAATAACAGGAATATCTTGTAACCAATTCAAATTAGGAAATTGTAAATTTCCTGATGTCAACCAATTCATCAGAGGAACACTATTCTCAATTAAACTATTTACTAAAAAAACAACAGGAACAATAAAAAGTAGTAACAAGAAAATTGTCATTACAATAACGGCAAAACAACGTTTTCCTCCAAACCAAAATTGTAATTTTAACATAAATGGCCAAGTAGCAATTACAATCATACTTGCCCAAGAAAATCCTAAAACAAATGGACGAATAATCCAAAAACTTGTTAATGTCATAATAATGAAAAAAAACAATAAAAATATAGCTTTCGGTAAATCCATACTGTTTTTGTAATTATACATACGAAATTACACCTCAATAGTTCTTGGATTATTTTGGCTCTTACAAATAATAACACTTCTTATAAATACAAGAAGTACAAATTATATAGAGATACACATCTATATTATTATGTATTCATGAAAGAGAAAAAATGAATAGAGAGAAAAATATCGAGTGGTTTTATATTATTTTAATATATAAAAAATTTATAGTATTAACATACTCAATCATTTTAACAAAAAAAATTTTTAATAATATTTAAAATATTTATAAGAATCAAACTAAAAAATTAATTTTCAATAACAAATACTGTGCATTTATATAAACATATATTATTATATAATTAAATACCAGAAATAAAAAATATTTTTTAAATATATGAATCAAAATTTAGTGATACCTTGATATAAACAATATACATATTACTAATATATATTATATAATACATAAATCAACTTACCTAAATTAATTAATTATAAATAAAATACCAGAAGATTTGCATTATGAAAAATAGCACTAATAAAATAAATAATAAAATTTTATTTAATGGCATAAATGTAACAAAAAATGCATCTATACAACTTTTATCCTTAATAAAAAAAGATTCAAAAAATAAAGGTATTAGAATTAGTGTAAAAAAATCAGGTTGTGCCGGATTTCGTTTTATAATGGAACTAGCTCAAGAAAAAAGATTAGAAGAAATCGAATTTTTTCAAAATGGTGCTACCTTATTTATCGATAAAAAAATATTAACTGTATTAGAAGGTATAGAAATTGACTTTGTATCAAAAGGTTTAAATAAAATATTTCAATTTAAGCATAATAAAACAAGAAATTACTGTGGTTGTGGAGAAAGTTTTGAACTATAAATAGTAAAAGTTTTTAATATTTATTTAATATTTAAATATATATTAATTTTTTGGTA
>DATLVK010000062.1:0-3340 GCA_035577605.1 Buchnera sp. (in: enterobacteria)
TTCTTTCGCGATCAAATTTTAAAATTTTTACTGTAATGTCATCACCAACACCTACTATTTCACTAGGGTGTTTTACTCTTTTCCAAGCCATATCCGTAATATGTAGTAATCCATCTACACCACCTAAATCAACAAAAGCACCGTAATCAGTAAGATTTTTTACTATTCCTTTAACATCCATTCCTTCTTGTAAATTTTTTAAAAGATGATCTCGTTCTGCACTATTTTCTGATTCAATTACTGCTCGACGAGATACCACAACATTATTTCTTTTTTTATCTAATTTAATCACTTTAAACTCTAATTCTTTTCCTTCTAAATGCATAGTTTCACGTACTGGTCTAATATCAACTAAAGAACCAGGTAAAAAAGCTCGAATATCACTTAGTTCAACTGTAAATCCACCTTTCACTTTACCATTAATAATCCCTAATACTGAAGCAGATTTTTCATGAGCTTGTTCTAGAATGATCCAAGCTTCATGTCGTTTCGCTTTTTCTCGTGATAAAATGGTTTCACCAAATCCATCTTCTATAGCATCTAAAGCTACATCAATTGTATCACCTAATTTTATTTCAAATTTACCTTGAGTATTTTTAAATTGTTCCACAGGAATAGCTGATTCAGATTTAAGACCAGCATCAACTAACACGAAATCCTTATCTATAGAAACGACTATACCTTTAATAATAGATCCTGGTCGAGTTTCTATTTCTTGTAGAGACTCAGCAAATAATTTAGAAAAAGATTCAGTCATATTAATAATATTGAAACACTTGTTATGAACATCAATTTAGCATCATGCCAAATTAGTTTATTTATATGATTTACGATATTCCATATCATAAAATTATGATATTTGATATTATATCAAATTTAATTTAATTTTTTATACACAGCTGTTATAGCAATATTAAAAACTTCTTCAATACTAATATTAGTAGAATTTATTATAATAGCATTTTTTGCTACCAATAAAGGAGAACAAAATCGTTTTCGATCACGTTGATCTCGGACTTTCATATCAAATAAAATTACATCAAAATTAGCATTAATACCTTTATTATGCAACTCTAATACACGTCTTTTAGCTCTAATTCTAATATCAGCATCTAAAAATATCTTAACAATTGCATCTGGAAAAACTACTGAACCCATATCACGACCATTAGTCACTAAACCCGGAAATTTTCTAAATAATTTCTGTTTATGAAACAATAATTTTCTTATATGAGGTAAAGAGGCTATCTTAGATGAAAAATTGACAACATCTTGTAACATTAATTGTTTCTTCCAAACCTTTTTATAAAAAATATCTTGTAAAATATTATCTTTAGAATTTAGATAAAAATCTAAATATTTTTGAATAATATGGATATCTTTCTTACTAATAGCAAGTTTATTATTTAATATAATAAATGATACTAATCTATACATAAAACCAGATTCGAGTGAATTCCATTTCAATGCTTTAGAAATTTTCTTACAAAGAAAACTTTTTCCAGCTCCGCTAGGTCCATCAATTGTAATTACAGGAGCTAGATTTTTCATTGATTATCCTAATATATATAAAATATACCTCAATATTAAATATTATTAACTAATATACATAAAAATATATTAATTAAAACTAATGTTTGACAACATAGAAAAATAATTTGGAAATGTTTTTGAAGTGCATTTTGGATTTAAAATAGTAATAAAAGTATCAGATAGCGCAATTAAAGAAAAACACATAGCAATACGATGATCATTATAAGTTTTAACGTTAGAATTTAAAAATTTTTTTGGTGGAGAAATAGATATAAAATCTTTTCCTTCTATTACTTCTGATCCTATTTTTCTTAATTCTGCAGACATTGCAGCTAATCTATCGGTTTCTTTTACTCTCCAATTATAGATATTACGAATAATAGTAGTACCTTGTGCAAAAAGTGCTACAATAGCTACTGTCATAGCAGCATCAGGAATATGATTCATATCCAAATCAATTGCATATAAATTACCTCTAGTACATGAAATAAAATTTTTATCCCAAGTGATAATTGCACCCATATTTTTTAGTACGTTAGCAAAATGGATGTCTCCCTGTATACTATTTGATCCAATTCCAGTTACACATACTGTGCCACCTTTTATTGCAGCAGCTGCCAAAAAATACGACGCTGAAGAAGCATCTCCTTCTATCCAATATTTTCCAGGTGACCGATATTGTTGATTTCCTTTTATATAAAAAATATGATAAGCATTATTTTGAATCTCAACTCCAAACAATTTTATTAAATTTAAAGTAATATCTATATAAGGTCTAGAAACTAATTGTCCTTTGACAATAATTTCTGTATCCAAACAAGCAAGAGGTGCTGATATTAATAATGAACTTAAAAATTGACTAGAAATGCTGCCATCTATTATTAATTTTCCTCCTATAAATCCTCCCTTAATATTAATAGGAGGATAACCATCATTTTCACAATATTCAATGTTAGCTCCACCTTGTCGCAAAGTATCTACTAAATGATGAATAGGTCTTTCTTTCATTCTAATGTCGCCAGTTAACAAGATATTGTTTTTTCTCAAAGATAAGATGGAAACTAATGGTCGCATTACAGTACCTGCATTTCCTAAAAATAAAGAACATTTTTTTTTAACGTTAAATGGTGCACCATTACCGTATATCTTACATTTTGTATTATTATCAGAAAGAATGTATTTAATACCAATTTCTTTTAAAGCATATAACATATATTTAATGTCATCGCTATCTAATAAATTACTTAAACATGTATTACCATATGCTAGAGAAGACAATAAAAGTACTCTATTTGAAATACTTTTAGAACCAGGTAATTTTACGTTTCCATTAATATAAGAGATAGGGCTTAAAGTTAAAGAATCCTGCATATACAAGATAATCTCCATCTAATTAAATTAACATCTAAATATAATATTCTAAAAATAATTAATTATATTTATCTTCAAAGTAAATCATAAATTTTACTAATGCTTTAACTCCTTCTATTGGCATAGCATTATAAATAGAAGCTCGAAAACCTCCTACTATGCGATGACCTTTTAAAGCATATAAACCATTTTCATAAGATTCTTTTAAAAATAAATCATTTAAATTATTATTTAATAATTTAAATGTAATGTTCATATCAGATCGATTAATATGATCAATATTATTAAAATATAAATTACTGTTATCTATTGTTTTATATAGTAAATCTGATTTTTTTTTATTAATTTTTTGAATAATTTTAATACCACCTATATTTTTTAACCATTTAAAAATTAATCCAGATAGATACCAAGAAAAAGTTGGAGGAGTATTAAA
>DATLVK010000063.1:0-3359 GCA_035577605.1 Buchnera sp. (in: enterobacteria)
AAAAATTTTAGGATTTTAACTTTTTTATTATAATATGACTATATTTCATTTAGAGAATATAGTAAAAAAATATCCTAAATAAATAAAGTAATTTTATTAGCTAAGTGGTTTCAGTACGGAGTAGCATAGCAAATACTATTAGTAATTTAGGTATGATTACAGGTATTACTTTTTTGTTATTATACGCAATAAATCATTATTATAAAAAGTTACTAATAAATTATAATATATCTTATATAATTGACCATTAGTTTAATAGATATATTATCATTATTATTTTTTTAGAAAGAGGATAAAAAAATAAAACTGTTATTTTTGTTAGTCATAACAGTATTATTACTCGCGTGGTGTATACAATTATTCATTATATTATCGATATAAATAGTAAGTTTATTAGTTATATTATTTATGCTAATTAAACTTTTTTTGTTATAATAAATTTTGCATATTACAATTATAATCCATGTATTCATTAAATAATGTTGTAGTATTGAATATATTTTAAAACAATTAACATTCTAATATTATATTTTAATAAATAGTCTATTGTTTTTTTAATTGGTATTATTTTTAATAGAAATTATCCATAACAGTTTTCTGTTGTTGTGTATTATCACGTAGAAGATAAAAGATGTCTTCTGTTTACATAAGTTATATAAAACAAAATAGTTAGTTGATAGCTATCATATTGGATATTAGATAAAATTATAATTTGATAGTTTTAATTAACTATTTTAAAAAAAATGTTTTTTATTTCGGTACTGTAGAACGATGTACTTTTGTTTTTTAGTTGATTTAGAATAGAAGGATAGAGTGTTTTAAACATATACTATGTTTTTTAAAAGAGTATACAATTAAATGATATATGATATTGACATATAAAAATAATTATTTTATTTTCTATATTCTATTTTTGCATGATTAAAGAAAATAGAGAAATTTATTCTAAATTATATTTTTATTTAATATATTTAAGATATTTTTCTAATTTCACTATTATCATGTTTAGCAATAAAATAAATATAAATATATTTTTTATACAGCATGTATACATATATCATACATAAGGACTACATTATTTTATATTCTTTAATAGTACTTTTCTTAAAAAAATAAAATTAATATAATTTTTCCTATTAGGAAAAGTAATAATAAAGAAATTAAGTGAAAACATTTATTTTAATAAAACATGATTTTATTTAAAAAAATAAATTTATAAAAATTATTTTTTATATAGATTTTATAACTATTGACAAGTTAAGTATTTCTTTTGGTACGGTAAATAATATTATTAATAGTAAAATATATATGATGGTTATTATTGTTTGAAATATAAATTTTTCTAGTAAATTTGTTCCTTAAGATATACAAGAATAAATTAAGTGATATGATGAGTTAGATAATAAAACATTTAAAATAAAAATTTTACTCAGTTAGTTGCATGAATTTTATGAATATTTTTGTACATACAGGATATTATATATATAATTATATTAAAGATACAATACATTTATTTTTTATTTACTCTAAGTTTCCCAGCTGCTTTATCTAATACTCCATTAATGAATTTATGGCTATCTGCAGCACCAAAAGATTTAGCCAGTTCTATACCTTCATTAATTGAAACTTTATAAGGAATATCTGATCTTTTTAATAATTCATAAAAAGATAGCCTTAGAATAGCTTTTTCTATTTGCCCTACATCTTCTAATGTGCGGGAAAGATATGGTCGTATTAATTCATCTATATATTGGGAGTGTTTTACAATTCCGATAATTAATTCATTAAAATAATTTATATCTATTGTTTTAATATTCTGATCTTCTAAAAATTGAGATATAATATAGTAAATATTATTTTTAGATATTTGCCAAGAATATAGTACTTGTATAATACATTCACGAGCTTTTCTACGAGCATTGGGGTTCATGTAAATTTCCTGATATTATGTATATATTTTAAATTAGATAGATAAAAGTATATTACTTATAATAATTAATATATATAGTAGATTACTGTCTGATAATTATCATTTATTTAGTGTTAAAATTATACGTAAATCAGTTCCTATTTTAGTGATATCTTTAAAAATTAAAGTTGGTATTTTTTTAAAATCTAAATAATTTTCTAATATACATAGTGGTTTTGCATAATGACCTAATAGTTTAGGTGCTATATAAAGGATTAATTCATCTATTATCTTAAGTTTAATTAATGATCCTGATAGAGAAGCTCCGGCTTCTATCCATATATTGTTAATTTCATAATTTCCTAAAAATGAAAATAGCTTTAATAAATTTATTTTATTTTTATATTCAGGTATAATAATTTGTTTTACATTTTTAGGCCAAATATTTTTATCTTTTTTTAATCTAGCTAACCATATTGTTCCTACACTTTGAATACATTTGTGGAATGGTTGTACTTTATTTTTACTGTCTATAATAACTCGTATTGGTTGTTTATTTTCTTTATTAGATTTAGATAAGATTATTTTATTATCATTATATCGTGTATTTAATAATGGATTATCAATTAGTATTGTTTGACTGCTACTTAGTATAACTCCAGATTTTTTCCTAAAATATTGTACATCTTTTCGGGATTCAGTAGAAGTAATCCATTTACTGATTCCATTGTTTAAAGCAGAACGTCCATCAATTGAAATTCCTAATTTCAGTTGAATCCATGGAAGTCCTGTTTTCATTCTTTTTAAAAAACCTTGATTAAGATCTTGGGCTTCTTTTGATAAAGTACCTATTTGTACTAAAATTCCTGCTTTTCTTAGCCATATAATACTTTTTCCAGATACTTTAGGATTAGGATCAATTGTAGCTATTACTACACGAGATATTCCTGCTTTAATTAATGCAAGATAGCACGGAGAAGTCAATCCAAAATGGCTACAAGGTTCTAGAGTGACGTAAACTGTAGCTCCTTTAGCATTGTTTTTTGCCATTGATAAAGCATATATTTCTGCATGGGCTTCACCTCTTTTTTTATGCCACCCTTGTCCAATAATAATATTATTTTTTACAATAACACAACCTACATTTGGATTTGGTGCTGTAGTAAATTCTCCTAATTTAGCTAATTTTATGGCTTTTTTCATATAAAAAATATCTTTCATAGTTCCTTATTAATATTCAGAGAAGAATTAAGATTCTATTTGATATAGATTTATAAAAAAGTTATTTATATTAATATTAATTATAAATAAAAATATTTTTAAGAGAATGATAAATATTTATAGTACAATATTATTAAGTGTATTTTTATTTTTTTAAAATGATTATGATTATTAAAAATATTTAACTTTTTTAGATATGTAAATTGTACTTATTAATATATCTTATACA
>DATLVK010000064.1:0-2501 GCA_035577605.1 Buchnera sp. (in: enterobacteria)
CTAGATAATTATAAAAAAGAAATATTACATTTGACTACTGGTTGTTCTGTTATTATTACTGGTAATCTAGTTTTATCTTGTGGGAAAGAACAAAAGTATGAAATTCAGGCTACAATAGTTAAAGTTATTGGTTGGGTTAAAGATCCTAAGAGTTATCCAATTTCATCGAAAAAACATTCTATTGAATATTTAAGAGAAATCGCTCATTTAAGACCTCGTACTAATTTTATTGGAGCCATCACTAGGATCAGACATTCTTTGGTAAAATCTTTACATAAATTTTTTGATGAAAAAGGCTATTATTTAATACCTACACCAATTATAACAGGGATCAATGCTGAAGGTGCTGGAGAAATGTTTAGAGTATCTACATTAGATATGAAAAACGTTTCTAAAAAGAATAATAAACAGGTTAATTTTAGTAATGATTTTTTTGGAAAAGAGTCATTTTTAACTGTTTCTGGTCAACTAACGTTAGAAACTTATGCTTGTGCTGTATCTAAAGTTTATACATTTGGACCTACTTTTCGTGCAGAAAATTCAAATACAAGCCGACATTTAGCAGAGTTCTGGATGTTAGAAGTAGAAACATCCTTTTCTGACTTACAAGATGTGTGTTTATTATCTGAAGAAATGTTAAAATATGCTATATCAATTGTTTTAAAAGAATGTGAACCAGATATTGTTTTTTTTAAAAATTTTTATGATTTAAATATTTTAAATAGATTACAAGATTTTTTAGAAAATGATTTTGTTAAAATTGATTATAAAGATGCAATAGAAATTTTACTGTTATCAAATCAAAAATTTAAAAAATCTGTTTTTCTAGGAGTAGATTTATCTACAGATCATGAAAGATACATTGTAGAACAATATTTTAAAAGACCTGTCATAATTAGTAATTATCCAAAAGATATAAAAGCATTTTATATGCGTTTAAATGATGATCAAAAAACAGTATCGGCAATGGATATATTACTCCCTGGTATTGGGGAAATAATAGGTGGATCTCAAAGAGAAGAAAGAATTACTATTTTAGATAAGAGATTATTAGAGTTGGGATTAAAAAAGAAAAATTATTGGTGGTATCGTGATTTAAGACGCTACGGTACGGTTCCTCATGCAGGTTTTGGATTAGGTATAGAGCGTTTAATGGTTTACATTACAGGATTAAAAAATATTAGGGATGTAATTCCTTTTCCAAGAACTGTGCGTCATGCTGATTTTTAATTAAAAAATATATTATAATTTTTAAATATAGAACATAAGTTTTTTAATATTGTTTTAATAAAACCAATAAATAATTTTAAGTTTTTAAATTAACTTAAATAATGAGGTGATAAATAATAATGATAAATCGTATTTCTTTGCTGATCATGATTCCAGTTCTATTAATTGTAAGTACAGTTAATGGGGCGGAAATATATAATCAAAATGGGAACAAATTAAAAATATATGGTGGTATTAATCAAAAACATCAATTGTTTAATCTTTCCAATAATACTAATAAAAAACATGATAAAGATCCAAGTGAATTTATGCTAGGATTACTAGGAGAAACAAAAATAAATAATGATTTTTTTGGTTATAGTTGCTTAGAATATAGAGGACACGGTTTTATTTCAGAAAATAGTGTAGAGAATACTAATAAAAATAAAGTTAGTTTAGGATTAATTGGTTTTAGATTAGGAAAGTGGAGTTCTTTAGATTACGGTAGAAATCATGGAGTAATATATGAAGCCAAATCTTTAACTGATCGTCATTCATTTATTAATACTAATAATACATTTAAAGAAAATGATATTTTTTTAATGGATAGAGCTAGTAATGTAATAACTTATCATAATTATAATTTTTTTGGTTTATCTAGTAATGTCATTACTAGTTTTCAGTATCAGGAAAAGCATAAAAATAGTAATTCTATGCAAGAAAATGGAAGTGGATGGGGTAGTTCTATAAAATATAACAACAAAAGAGGAATTACAGCAGTTGCTTCTTGGTTCTCTGAAAATCGTACTGCACGTCAGATTATTGATGGACAAGGAGATAGTGCCGATGCGTATGGAATAGGTTTAAAATATAAAAGAAATCATGTTTATATGGCAGCTTTTTATGGAGAAGGTCGCAACGTTACACCTTATGCTAAGTTTACAAAATTTTCTGGTGAATCTGGAAATTTAGAACTATTTGGTGAATATGATTTTAATTGCGGCTTAAGTTCATCTTTATCATATTCTGAATCTTATGGAAATAATATGCAATCTATTAATTCTAATCTTTTTGGAAAAAAAATTATTTTCAACCGACAATTAAATGTTTCCAGTCATTATAATTTTAATAAAAAAATATATACCTATATAGATTATAAATTTGATTTTCTGAAATACAATCAAGATATAAACGTTTCAGATAGATCTCATGATAATATTTTTAGCATGGGTATGGTGTATAAATTTTAATAAAATGTAAATAAGATTTAATCTGTAGATTATTACGTGAAT
>DATLVK010000065.1:0-2563 GCA_035577605.1 Buchnera sp. (in: enterobacteria)
AACTAAACAATTAGATTATCTTGTTTTAAAAAAAAGCCTATTTTTTATATGCTGATTATAAAAAAGGAATCCTCTGGTGCATTGACGTAATGTAATGAACTGTTGCCTCTTGTGCATTTGCGTAATGTAATGAACTGTTGACTTTGTTTCATTTTCTAATGAAATGAAAATAAATAAAATGGAGCTACAGCAAATGAACCTATTCTCTTATGTACACTAGCCTTTCAGAGCCAAGATAAAATGGAGCACCATGAAAGTAACCTCTGCTCGCAGTAGCTAAGCGCACAAGAGGCAAATGAGACTCAAATATTCAGGATCAAATTTTAAGTTTAAAAAAACTCCAAGAATAAAAAAAGAAATAATTTTATTCATTACCCAAATCCTAATATTAAGATTACTACTTATTGGTTTTGTAACTAAAAAAAATTTAACTCAACATTTTTAATTAGTTTAACTTCTATACAAATACCTATTCTTGTCGGTATTTATAACTTCTTAATGAATTTAATTCCAAACAATATGAGAAGTATTAAAGGACTAGATAAACCTCTTCAATTAAGGGAGAAAAGTTTACCAGAAAAATTGTGTATCATTAAAATCTATCATATCACTTATATTAGAAAAATATTTATACCTTTTTTAGATAACTTAACTTTTTCAATAAGAAAGAAGATAGTTTCAAGGATTGGCTAGCCATAGGCTGAATAAAATTAAGGAAAAACACTTAACTCCCCTTGTGCATTGTCGTAATGTAAGGAACTGTTGACTCTGTTTCATTGGCGTAAAAATAAAAAGAAAATGGAGCAAAAGAAAATGAACCTCTGCTCGCAGTAGCTAAGCGAACAAGAGTAAAATGGAAGGGAGAATTATCTGTGAGTCTCTTTCAAGTAGAATGAATGATTGGACATATTTTTCAGTTAAGAACGATACTGAGGCTGATGCCTGGAACTTAAAAGAAAAAAAAAAAATTGACTAGCTCTTGAACAGTTGGATCTAAAGATTAAAAAACTTTTAGCTGATACTTATGTTTTAATAGATAAAAGCAGAGGTGGCTATGTACAAATTAAAAATTTGGATCATCTTAATAAACCTTTTTCTTAATCAATGAGTTTACAAGAAGTTGCAAACTTTTTCCAAGTATCTAAAAACAATTTCAAGAAGATTAGTTGATGGTATGCCTTTACTTTACAAAAATAAAACCTTCTATATTAAAAAGTTGATAACTCAAAGGTAATAGATCTGTAAGATCAATTGATTCATCTTATGTTGAAATAGGTAAAATAGCTACAGCTTTTTATTTTTCTTGATTTATTATTATAGTTTCATTTAGTGGTATATTTGAAAATACTTTAATGGATGTAGCTACTGATAAGAATAAGACGTAAACCCTTGGTGAAATTTATTTGGACTAAAATTAAGAATAAAAAAAATTAACTTTTGCCCCTTTGCATTTTTATAAATGAACTGTTGCCTCTTGTGAATCTAGTGCCCATTAGCTAAGAGAAAACCTTGTTCTTATATTTCCACATGGAATAAGAAAAGAACTGTTGCCTCTTTTGCATTTGCGTAATTAAATGAAAATAAAAAATGGAGCAACAGAAAAGTAACCTCTGCTCTTGTGTACACAAGCCTTGCAGAGTCCAGATAAAAAATAGAGCACCAGTAAAGTAAGAAATTGGAGCACCTGCAAAGGAACCACTGCTCGTAGCATCTTGTGAATCTCTAGCTTGCGGTTGGGTAAGGTCCAAGCAAAGGTTGTTCTGATTTTTAGTCAAATAAGAATAAGAAATGAAAAGCAAATGTTAAGAGGCAAAAGGCAAATGTTAAGAGGCAAGAGGCAAATGTATAGAGATTAATATAGCTTTGTAGCACCGTCAATTACAATTAAAGAAAGTACTAAGATAAAAGCGTTCTAATTTAATTTAATTTAATTTAATTAAAACTAATGGCTAAAGGATATATCAGTGATTAGCTATTTTTATCGAGAACTTAACCTGTTGCCTACTTTAGTTTGTTAAGAGGCCTAAGTTTGTGAAAAGGATAAATTAATTATTTATATTTAAATATAAGTTACCTTTGCTATGTTTATCAGGACTAGATTAGGTTAGCCTAAGGCTAGTTTATACTCTTAAAAGCGTAGTCGACGGGTTTAGCTTAAATTTGCCTTTGTCCTCCGACCACAAACAAAAACCTCTGCAAAACCTCTGGTGGTAATTTCTTCTTTAATTTTAACCCACCTCTTGGTTTATTATTATTTTTAGTACATTTGCTTCCCCTGTTGCCTTTTCGGACATTAGTACAAAAACAAAAGCCTGCTTTGTAGGTTAGGTCCATGCTTGTGCGTGGCTTACAACAGACAAAACTAGCGTGGCGGGTTTTATTATTAATTTAACAATTGCCTTTGAACATTTTCCTCTTGCCTCTTGGATTCTTGTGTACACCAGAGAAGAGGTTACTTTGCTTTTTCTCCATTTTTTTGCATTGCATTAGAAAATTCACAAGAGGCTACAGTTAATTCCATGTATTATTATTTTTATAATGGCCTTTAGCATATTAACTTTTT
>DATLVK010000066.1:0-8614 GCA_035577605.1 Buchnera sp. (in: enterobacteria)
ACATATCTACACCTCTGCGCACAGCTTCAATTAAATCAGAAGGTTTACCAACACCCATTAAATATCTTGGTTTATGAATTGGTAGTTGATTACAAATATGTTCTAACAAAGGATACATATCTTTTTTAGGTTCACCAACTGCAAAACCACCTAAAGCATAACCATCAAAACCAATGTGCAGTAATTTTTTAATAGACAAATCTCTTAACTCTTTAAATACAGATCCTTGAATTATACCGAATAATGCATTTTTATTTTTTTTAAAATCAAAACGTTTACGACATTTTATTGCCCACCTTAATGAAGTTTCCATAGCATGTTTTGCTTTTTCTAAAGTAACAGGATACGACGCACATTCATCTAAACACATTACTATATCAGATCCCAGGTCATATTGTACATCCATTGATATTTCTGGAGTGAGAAAAATGCTAGTACCATTAATAGGATGACGAAAATAAATTCCATTTTTTTCTACTTTTTTCATTCCAAAAAGACTAAATACTTGAAAACCTCCAGAATCTGTTAAAATAGGTCCTTTCCATTGCATAAAATCATGTAAATCTCCATGTAATTTTATAACTTTTGCACCAGGTCTTAATGACAAATGAAAAGCATTACCTAATATAATTTTTGTACCTGTGTCTTCTAATTCTTTAGAAGTAACACTTCTAACAGCACCATAAGTACCAACTGGCATAAAAACTGGAGTTTCTATGATACCTTTATCAGATACTAATAAACCAACTCTAGCATTACTATCTTTTTTTAAAAGAAAAAAATTCATTGGTTTGCCATAATCTTTTAATTAATATTATTATGACGACTCATACAATACAAAGAAAATAATTTTCATATTTTATAAGAGCACTATCATTACATGTTCCAAACATTATATACCATAACTAAAAAATAATATTTTTTTAATGACTATGTTAGAAGAAACAATAGTATGAAAATATCTAAAATAAATAAAAAAATTAACATCAAAAAAAGGGATAATATTTCTTAAAATATTACTATTTTAAGTAATTCAAGATCTCTAAGCATACCAGTACTTATTGACCTATCATACGTTTTCTTTTATTTGTAAAACATTTAATCATATTTACTGTATCTTAGAATGTTTCTATATGTTCACTATACATAATATAATCTTCAATTAGAGAATATCTCATAGATTAAAAAATTTCTGAACCCATATAAAAAGTTAAACACTATACGTAAACCTTTTTACATAAAATGTTTAACAATAATTTATCAAAACAAAAACATAAACCTAAAATAAATACAGCTACAAATTCATGTTTTTTAGAATATATGATTTAGTTTAAATTATGATCATAATCATAATTTTTCTCTTTACATCGGAGAAATAACTATATGATTGATTTTCTTGAAAATCTTAAAACTGAATAGTTATATTTAAATAATTATTTAAAACGAATATTTTTACAGGAAATAATATTCTGATTTTATTTTTTCAAAAAAATTTTAACACCTATTTTTATAGATTATAATAAAAAAATTTAAGCCAAATAATAAAAACAGCTTAATATTTTTTTTATTATATCTAAAATACTATCACTAATTTTTCTATATTACCGTCTATAGATGATAAAAAATTACCATAATTCAGATAAGGATAGTTAGCTATAAACAGATAGTTTTTAAAAATAAAAATTACAAATATGCCTTTTACTTATTTAAGATATATAAAATTTAAATATAGAATAAAAAACACATTATTTTAAATATGTATATTTAAAATAATGTGTTTTTTATTCACTTATAAACTATTGATATTTAATGTTGTGTCAAAAAATACTATTCAATCAATACACCTATATTAAATAAGTAATATGGAAAATATATTTTTCTTAAACTAAAAATTTTTTATAAAAAATAAAAATTAGCAATATACTACTAAAATTCATGTTATTTAAAATCATTCTTTTTAACCGATATTGTACTAACTCTATTTTTCAGTTGTTTTCCAGGCTTGAATACCACAACACGTCTGGACGTAATTAAAATGTTTTCTCCTGTTTTAGGATTTCTTCCTGGACGTGCTTTTTTAAATCTTAAACTAAAATTACCAAACCCTGATAATTTAACTTGTTCACCATACTCTAAAGCATATCCAACTTCTTTAAAAAATAATTCCACAATATTTTTGGCATCTCGTTTTTTTATTGTCAAATGTTCAAATAAATAATCTGATATTTCAGATTTAGTAAGTACCATATATTTAATCCCTCATAATAGCTTTAAATTTTTTTTTCAATTCTAATATACAACGATCAATAATTAAATTAACTTCATGGTCTTCTAACGTTTTTATATTATCTTCAAAAATAAAACGTATTCCTAAACTTTTTTTTCCTATTTTAATATTATCACCATAATATACATCAAATACATATACTTCTACTATCTTCTCTAAATCTATATTTCTACATAAGTTAATAATATCACCGACAAGAACATTATTTTTTACTATAATAGAAATGTCTCGTTTACTATTTGGAAAATATGATATCTCTTTTATTTTTAATGGTTGATCGCAAAAAATATCATTCCACAAAATTTCAAAAAGAATAACAGAATTACTTAATTTAAATCGAGTTACTAAACGAGGATGTAATACACCTATATGTCCAATTAATCTTTCACAATAATAAATAGAAGCACTCTGACCTGGATGCAAACAAGATAAATATCCAGATCTAAAATCTATATTTTTTAATTTTCCATTAATTTCAAATATAGATTCTAAAATACCTTTAACATGATAAAAATCAATTCTTTTATCTGTATTATCCCAACACTTATTATTATAAATATAACCTTGTGCTATACCTGATAAATATAGGTTCTGTAACATACCTATATCTTGATTAGTACCTCCTTTAAAACATAAACCACTTTCAAATAAACAAATATGTTCTTGTTGACGACATTGATTATACGATAATGTTTTAAGTAAACCTGGCCACAAAGATATTCTCATAGACGACATTTCTTGAGAAATAGGATGAGATAAAAATAATTTTTTATCATTAGGAAACAATAAATTTTGTATCTTAGGATCTACGAAACTATACGTAATTACCTCATAAAACCCTTTATATACGAGAAGATTTTTTACTCTTTTTAAAAAATAATCTTTATTAATGCATCTATTTACTTTCATATTGCTAAAATAAGGAATAGCCGGAATCTTATCATATCCATAAATACGAATAAGTTCTCCAATAACATCTTCTTCTATATTTATATCAAAGCGCCAAGAAGGTGGTTTAATTTTCCAATATTTAGACCTTTTTGTTACTTGAAAACCCAGTTTAGTAAGTATCTTTACTATTATATTATCTTCTATAAAAAAACCAAGCACTTGATTTACAGTATGACGATATAGTTTTATAATATTAGTAATGAAAAAATTAGGATTATCTGTTTTACAAATTAAAGGTCCAGCATTACCTCCAACAATATCTACAAGTAAATTAGTCGCATACTCCATAGCGTATTCTTGTAAATTAGGATCTATACCATATTCATAACAATTAGCTATATAATTTTTTTCTCCATAATTTATATTTATTTTATTTTTTGAAAGAGGATGTAAAAATATAGATCCAATTAATAAACTTACAGTTTTTTTAGTTATTGAAGAAATATCAGTATTAAGATTACCTCCTATCGATAAAATTTTATGATCATCAGAAATTAAAAATGTATTTTTACTAACTTTCACAGAAGTACCATTTATAACTACAATCTCTTCATCAGTATCAGATATATTTAAAATAATATTTCCTGAAATACAATCTTTATCAAATACATGCAAAGGTAAACCTAACTCCAAAGAAACATAATTAATAATATCTAAAACTACATTACTCGTACGTATGTTAGAACGTCTGAGTTTTTCTTTTATACTAATAGGTAATTGTACATCTTGAGAAATACCTTTAATTATTCTACAAAAATAACGTGGACATACATTTGGTACTTTTAAAATAATTGGAAATTCATCAGTAATTACTGAAACAACTGGATTAATAACAGTACTCGGTAGCTTCATATTATTCTGTACAGCTAATTCTCTAGCTATACCTATAATACCCAAACAATCAAAACGATTCGGAGTAATACAAATTTTAATAATATTGTCATTTAACAAAAAATATTCTTTAATATCAGTGCCAACAGGAGCGTCAAGAGGTAAAATAATTATATCATCTTTGTACTCAAATATACCTAATTCAAAAAATGAACATAATACTCCTTTAGATATTTGTCCTTCTATATTAATTTCTTTAATAACAATATTGTCAGGTAGTACAGAACCTACAGGAGCTACAACTATTTTCATATCTTGATAAATATTGAATACTTTAGATATAATATTAATTTTATTTTTAAGCCCAATATCCACTGAAATTATATTCCATTCATGAGAATTTGGATGAATCGAACAAGATAATACTTTTCCTATTAATACTCCTTTTAATATATCAGATACTTTCCTAATACTTTCTACTTCTAATCCAGATTTAGTAATTTGATTACATAATACAGCACTACTTACTTCTGGATTGACCCATTCTCGCAACCATCTTTCACTAAATTCCATAAAACATTTACCATTTAATTTTATTTAAATTGTTTTAAAAATTGTAAATTATTATCAAAAAAATAACGTAAATCTGAAATTTTATAGCGCAACATTGCCATTCTCTCTACTCCCAATCCAAAAGCACAACCCTGATACTCTTTGACATTAATATTCACATTACCTAATACATTAGGATGCACCATCCCACATCCTAAAATCTCTATCCATGTACCATTTTCATCCATAATATCAATTTCTGATGAAGGAGTAGTAAATGGAAAATAAGATGCTCTAAATCTTATTTTCACATTTTTTTTAAAAAAATCATATAAAAATTCCCGTATAATCCACTTTAAATTAGAAAAACTAATATTTTTATCAACAATTAAACCTTCAATTTGATGAAACATTGGAGTATGCGTAAGGTCATAATCATTTCGATATACTTTACCTGGTACAATGATTTTAATAGGAGGTTTTTCTTGTTCCATAATACGAATTTGCATACTAGATGTTTGAGTTCTAAGTAATCTATTTTTATCAAACCAAAAAGTATCTTTATATGATCTAGAAGGATGATTTTGTGCAATATTTAATGCACTAAAATTATGATATTCATCCTCTATTTCTGGTCCCATAACCGATTGAAATCCTAAATGTAAGAAAAAATCTTCTATATCATTAATCGTACTTGTAATTGGATGTATAGTACCATTTTCAGTACGACGACCAGGTAATGAGATATCAATACTTTCTTCTTGTATTTTTTTTCTAAGAGAAAAACATTCTAATTTTTTTTTATGTTCTATTATTTTAGATTGAATCTCTAATTTCAATTGATTTAAAATAGCACTAGATTTTATTTTTTCTTTAGAAAATAATTTTCTCAAGTGAAGAAATTGTTCGGATAAATAACTTTTTTTTCCTAAATACTTTACCTTTACTACTTCTAATTCTTTTATATTTTTAGTTTTTTTGAGATCAATTGCAACTAAATTAATCAATTCCTGAGGATTTAAAATCATTATTCTAAACTCTTTCATTAAATTGTTTATTATATAAATACACTGAAAATTACATGTTTATCAAAAAAACTAATTAAAAATTATAAATAAGTAAAAGATATTGAATGATTTAATAAAATATTAAAATAAATTATGAGGGGAGATTGGTTACTCCCTCCTAATATTCAAAAACTGACTATAATGCACATTTTGACTTTTCAATTAATACACCAAATGCATTACTATCAAACATTGCGATTTCTGAAAGAACTTTACGATCTATATTGATATGAGATTTTCTTAAACCATACATAAATTGACTATAAGACATTTTATTCTGTCGTACAGCTGCGTTAATACGAGAAATCCATAATCTACGGAACAAACGTTTACGCTGACGACGATCACGATAAGAATATTGAGCAGCTTTAATAACAGCTTGATTGGCGACTCGGTAAACACGAGAACGCGCTCCATAATATCCTTTAGCTTGTTTTAAAATTTTTTTATGACGAGCTCGAGCTACGACACCACGTTTTATACGAGCCACTTTATCTCCTTTTTTTAATATCCTAATTTAAAAAATAAAAAAAATTATGAATATGGTAATAAAGATATTACTTTACTCATGTCTCCTTTTGAAACTACTGTTTTAGAACGTAAATGACGTTTTCTATTAGTTGTTTTTTTAGTTAATAAGTGACGTAAATTAGCTTGTTTATGCTTAAACATGCCTGATGCAGTTTTTTTAAATCTTTTTGCTGCACTACGTAACGTTTTTATCTTAGGCATAATAATATTCCAGTCTAATACAGCTAAAAATACTAATATTTATATATAACTTAAAATATATCTTTTTTAATTAATAAATCGCTAATCAATAACAGAATTATTTCTTTTTTGGAGCTAATACCATTATCATTTGACGTCCTTCAACTTTATTAGGGAAAAATTCCACAATAGCTAATTCACTTAAATCATTTCTTACTCGATTTAACATATCTATACCAATTTTTTGGTGAGCCATTTCACGACCACGAAAACGTAATGTAATTTTAACTTTATCTCCTTCTTCTAAAAAACGAATTAAATTTCTTAATTTAACTTGATAATCTCCTTTATCTGTTCCAGGTCTAAATTTTATTTCCTTAACTTGTATTATTTTTTGTTTTTTCTTTTGTTCTTTATGAGATTTACTTTTTTCATAAAGATATTTTCCGTAATCCATAATACGACATACCGGTGGTTCTGCATTTGGACTAATTTCTACCAAATCTACTCCTGCTTCTGAAGCTTTTTTTAATGCTTCACGTAAGCTAACTATACCAATTTTATCACCTTCAATACCCGAAAGGCGAACTTCTATGGCTCGAATTTCATTATTAATACGATTAGGACGTATCAATTGTATTTTTTTTCCGACTTTAATACTTTATTCCTCCAATAAATTTATACTATGATTACAAATGTCTTGTTTTAATTTTTCAACAAAACTATCAATATTACAATTATTAATTTTTTTACCTAATCTAGTTCTGATACTAACTGTATTATTTTGTACTTCTTGATTTCCACAAATCAATATATAAGGAATTTTATTCAATATATGCTCTCTAATTTTAAAATTAATTCTGTCATTTCTGAAATCTGATAAACATCTAATGCCTTTTTGGGACAATTCCTTATTCAATTGATTGACATAATCAATCTGATTATCATTAATTGCCATTATAACTACTTGTATAGGTGACAACCATACTGGAAAACAACCTTTATATTCTTCTATTAAAATACCAATAAAACGTTCTATTGAACCCAATATTGCTCGATGAATCATTACTGGAACCTGATATTCATTATTTTTATTTATATAAAGAGCATTTAAACTAGTCGGCAAATAAAAATCTAATTGTATTGTTCCACATTGCCAAACACGTGCTAAAGAATCATGTAAAGAAAATTCAATTTTAGGCCCATAAAAAGCACCTTCTCCTACTTGATACTCAAATAATAAATTATTTTCTTGCAATACTTCAACTAAACTCTGTTCTGCATGATCCCATATTTCATCTTTACCAATACGTTTCTCAGGTCGTGTAGATAATTTTACTGATATATTTTTAAAACAAAATGAATTATATAAATCATAAATCATTTTAATGCAGTTATTTATTTCTTGTTTAATTTGGTCTTCTGTACAAAAAATATGTGCATCATCTTGAGTAAAACCTCTAATTCTCATTAAACCATGTAAAGCACCAGACGGTTCATTACGATGACAACTACCAAACTCTGCAATTCTCATTGGTAAATCACGGTAAGATCTTAATTTTTGATTAAATATTTGAATATGTCCAGGACAGTTCATAGGTTTAATACAATAATGTCGGTTTTCCGATGATGTCATAAATATAGATTCTTGATAATTTTTTAAATGACCACTTTTTTCCCATATTGTTTTATCCATCATAAAAGGAGTTTTTACCTCTTGATAATGGTATTTTTTTAAATTATTTCGAACAAAATTTTCTAATTCTTTAAAAATAATCCAACCATTATGGTGCCAAAAAATCATACCAGGAGCTTCATCTTGCATATGATATAAATCTAATTTTTTTGCTATAATTCTATGATCTCTTTCTTTTGCTATTTCTATATTTATTATATGTTTTTTTAATTGATTTTTATTAGACCAAGCTGTACCATAAATTCTTTGTAACATTTTATTTTTTCTATTTCCTTGCCAATAGGCTCCAGAAATAGTTTGTAGTTTAAAGAAACGACAAAATTTTATATTAGTAACTTGAATGCCTGTACAAATATCGACATAATCTTTGTAATAATAAATCTCAATCATTTTTTCATTTTGCAATACATTATCTAAAATATATACTTTATAAGTTTCATTACGAGATAAAAATAAATCACGAGCATATTTCCATGTAACCAATTTTTTCATGATATTAAAATTGTTTTTAACTAAATC
>DATLVK010000067.1:0-10254 GCA_035577605.1 Buchnera sp. (in: enterobacteria)
ATTCTATCTAATAAAGGTGCAGGAATGTTAATAGAGTTAGAGGTGGCTACAAACATAACATCAGAAAGATCATAGTCTATTTCTAAATAATGATCATTAAAAGCAAAATTTTGTTCTGGATCTAATACTTCTAACAAAGCAGATGCAGGATCAACCCTAATATCACAAGACATTTTATCTATTTCATCTAGTAGAAAAAGAGGATTTTTTACTCCTATTTTAGCCATTTTTTGAATGATTTTTCCAGGCATAGATCCAATATATGTACGACGATGACCTCTTATTTCAGCTTCATCTCTTATTCCGCCTAAAGCCATTCTAATGTATTTCCTACCTGTCGCTTTAGCAATAGATTTTCCTAAAGAAGTTTTACCTACTCCAGGTGGTCCTACTAAACATAAAATTGGTCCCTTTATTTTACTTATTCTATTTTGTACAGCTAAATATTCTAGAATTCTTTCTTTAACTTTTTCTAATCCAAAATGATCTTTGTCTAGTGTTTCTTGAGCAATTTGAATATTTTTTTTTATCTTACTTCTTAAATGCCATGGTACTTGTATCATCCAATCTATATAGCTACGAACAACAGTAGCTTCTGCAGACATAGGTGACATTAATCTTAACTTTTGTAATTCAGATTTAGTTTTTGTTTTTGCTTCTTTTGGCATTTTAGCAGCGTTTATTTTTCTTTTTAAAATTTCGTTTTCGTCAGGAGTATTATCCATTTCTCCGAGTTCTTTTTGAATAGCTTTCATTTGCTCATTTAGATAATATTCTCTTTGACTTTTTTCCATTTGTTTTTTGACACGATTGCGTATTTTTTTTTCAACTTGTAATAGATCTATTTCTGATTCCATAATTGCCATTAAATATTCTAATCTTTTAGTAATATTAGGGATTTCTAACATTGCTTGTTTATCAGATAATTTTAGTGGCATATGTGCAGCCATTGTATCAGCTAATCTAGCAGCATCATTAATATGATTAAGAGAATTTAATATTTCTGGTGGAATTTTTTTATTAAGTTGAATATATGACTCAAATTGATTAATAGTTGTTCGTATCAGTACTTTTTGTTCTTTAGTATTAATTTTCGGGGTTGTTATTAATTCTATTTCTGAAACAAAATAATGTCCGTTATTAGTTAATAGATTTATTTTTGCACGTTGTAATCCTTCTACCAGTACTTTTATAGTACCGTCTGGTAATTTTAGCATTTGTAAAATAGAAGAAATTGTTCCTATACTAAATAAATCATTTACTTGAGGTTCATCTATTGAGGCTTCTTTTTGTGATACAAGCATAATTTTTTTATCTTGTACCATCGAAGCTTCAATACATTTAATTGATTTTTCACGACCTACGAATAGTGGAATTACCATATGTGGATAGACTACAACATCACGTAATGGTAAAACAGGAATTTCAATCTGTTCAGAAGGTTTATGGTTCATACATTTTTTCTCTGAGTTTTATTTTAGAACTATATTATAGTAATATGTGAATGTAACTGTTATAGTTATATGGTGAGTATATAGTAATAAATATCGGGTATTCAATGATAATTAATAAAAAAAGAAAGAGGAAAACTCCCCTTTCTAATGAGACTAATAGGCAGTGATTTTATTTATAGTTTATTAGATGTTGTTTCTGATATATTATGTCTTGCTATCAGTAATGGAATCGCTTTACCCTGTACCACTAATTTATTAATTACTACTTTTTTTATATTATGCATAGCAGGTAATTCATACATAGTATCGAGTAAAATATTTTCTATTATTGAACGTAAACCTCTAGCACCTATTTTTCTTTTCATGGCTTTTTTTGCAATATCTTTAATCGCTTCATTATAGAATTCTAATTCTACTCCTTCTAATTGAAATAAGGTTTGATATTGTTTAATTAAAGCGTTTTTTGGTTCGCATAAAATTTGAACTAATGCTTCTTGATTTAGTTCATGTAATATAGTGATTACAGGAAGTCTTCCGATAAATTCTGGGATTAAACCAAATTTAATTAAATCTTCTGGTTTTATTTTTTCTAATAATTTATTATCTTTATTTTTTTTATATTGATTTTTTACAACAGCACTAAAACCAATACTAGTTCCTATTTCTATTCTTTCAGAAATAACTTGTTGTAAACCGGGGAAAGTACCTCCGCAGATAAATAGTATTTTTGATGTATCAATTTGTAAAAATTCTTGTTGGGGATGTTTTCTTCCACCTTTAGGAGGAACAGACGCTATTGTTCCTTCGATTAATTTTAATAAAGCTTGTTGTACGCCTTCTCCAGATACATCTCGAGTAATAGAAGGATTATTTGATTTTCTTGATATTTTATCTATTTCATCTATATACACGATTCCAATTTGAGCTTTTTTAATGTTGTAATTACATTTTTGTAGTAATTTTTGAATAATATTTTCTACATCTTCTCCAACATATCCAGCTTCTGTTAAAGTAGTAGCATCTGCTATTATAAAAGGCACATCAAGTAATTTCGCTAATGTTTCTGCTAATAAAGTTTTTCCACTTCCTGTAGGTCCAATTAATAGTATATTACTTTTACCTAATTCAATGTTGTTATTATTTTTAATATTACGAATTTTCTTATAGTGGTTGTATACCGCTACTGATAATATTTTTTTTGTTTTATTTTGTCCAATTACATAGTTATCAAGGTGTTCTTTAATTTTTTGAGGGGTAGGCAAAGGTGTATTATCATTATTAATAGGTGTTTCTTTTGTGTCTTCTTGCATAATATCATTACATAAAGTTATGCATTCATTACAGATATATACTGAAGGTCCAGCAATCAATTTTAGTACTGCTTGTTGATTTTTTCCGCAAAAAGAACAGTATAGCAGTTTTCCAGAGTCATCTTTTCTGTTATCAGACATCCATTAACCTCTTTTTTATATTATTAACTCGTTTTACTTTTAATCATATAGAATAAATTAATATTTTTACATGTAATATTATTTTTTAATATATTAAACTAAAAAATGATTATTTTATTTTCGATGAGTCAATATTGCATCAACTAAACCATAATTAACTGCTTCTGATGCTGAAAGAAAACAATCTCTTTCAGTATCTTTATTTATTTTTTTAAGAGAATTTCCAGTATGTAAAGATAGGATATTATTCATTCTTTTTTTTATTTTCTCTATTTCACGAGCATGTATGAGAATATCAGATGCTTGTCCTTGATAACCACCTAAAGGTTGATGAATCATTATTCTAGAGTTAGGTAAACATAATCTTTTTCCTTTTTCTCCAGTAGCTAATAATAATGCTCCCATTGAGCAGGCTTGACCTATGCAAATAGTGCTAACGTTTGGTTTTATAAATTGCATTGTATCGTAAATTGACATACCAGCTGTGACTGCTCCACCTGGAGAATTAATATATAGATATATATCTTTTTCAGGATTTTCAGATTCTAAAAATAACATTTGTGCTACGGTAATATTAGCAGTATGATCTTCAATACTACCTGTAATAAATATTATTCGTTCCTTTAACAGACGAGAGTAAATATCATAAGAACGTTCTCCTCGTAATGTTTTTTCTATTACAATGGGTATTAAAGTCATATGGGGTTGGTTATTTTTTTTTTCATGTATCATTATATTCTCCAAAAATATTTTTTTATGTTAAAAAATTTTTACTTTATTGAAATTAGATATTAGAAATATTTGCTTATTAAAAATAATAATTGTATTTTTTATTTTCGATGTACTGATGTGTCTAAAGTGAATTTATATTTTTTTGAATAAAATAGATATTGAATGATATATTTTATCATTTCAGATGTTATTTTTTAAACTAATTAAATTTTATTTCAGGAATATACGTATATAAATATTTTATTTTTAATAATTATTAAATATTAATAATTATTCTAATATAGGTAGTATTTATTAAAATATTATTAGTAGTATAACGTATTGTTTTTATTTTAATATTTTTTATTTTTATATGTATTTTATTTTTAAATATAAAAATTGAAATTATATTTCATAGTTATGAAAAAATTTTATAGTAATGTTCTTTATATTATACTTATAAAATAGCAATATAGTGTGTTTAATGAGTAATGCGTATTAGAAATAAACAGTTGGTTTTGTGTTACTTATATTTTATTATTTTATTTTTTATAATTCTGTTTTGTATGAGGTAATTTTTTATTTTCAATATGAATATTAATAATTAATAATATTATTATTTTTTAATTGATATGAATATCAAATATAATTTCTATTAATTATATCTATCATGATACAGTATCATTATATTTTGTATTACTATATTTTGATATAAATGTATAATATTTTTTAATGTGAAAATATTGTGTAAAGAATATAATTGATATTATTGAATATAATGCAGTACATTTTATAATGATATTATAAACGAATATTTTTTTATTAATTGTAATAAAAAATTTTAAAAACGATATAATTACTCACTACCATAAGTAGAAAAATATTAATTTCAGTATTTTTCTTCAAATAATTACTATAACTAATTTAACATAAAAATAAATATTAGAATTTTTCTAAAAATATAAAAATATGTTTTAAAATTTAAATACAATAAAAAATATGTTTCTGACAATTCCTTTATACAGAAAAATTGTTCATACAATTAGGTGATACAATATCATTATTTTTTATATTTATAAATTCATTTTTTGTGTAAGTATGTATAGATATTCCATGAATATTACATTTATTGATAATATTCAATAGTAAGGTATAAATATATTTATGTCTTGTTATTAAATTTTTGTTGGTAAATTGATCACTAATAATTATAATTTTGAAATGACTAAATTTTCTATTATGTAAATTATGTTTTTTACTTTCATCATAGATCATGATTTTGTTTTTACCAAATTTATTTTCTAATTTATTTAGTATTTTATTTTTAATCATATTTTTGTACTTAATTGTTTAGGATGAATGTTTAATATATTATTGAAATTTTAATAAAAAATTTTGTTTAATAAGTAATTCTTAATGCGATAAATATTTTTATAAAATAACATGTATATGATTTTAAATCATATAAAATATAAACACTTTTATTTATTATATTTTAACTATTTTTAGTTTAAAATAGATAATGTATATTATAATATAAAATTAAATATAATTTAAATATTTTATATTTAAATTATATTTAATTGATATTGTGTAATAATATTATTTCTTTTAGATGTTTTTATTTTTGTACAGTATGTAATTTTACATTAGGATTATTGTTATTGAGGTTATCAAATAAACACTAATGAAAGCAAAAAAAATTTTTTGTATTTTTTTATTAATTAATTCTTTTTTATTTTTAAGTGGTTGTCAGAGCTCTGTATTGAATCCAAAAGGTTATGTATCGATGGAACAAAGTTCCTTAATTTTAACATCTTTTTTGATGATGTTGCTTATTGTTATTCCAGTTATTTTTATGACATTATTTTTTGTATGGAAATACCGTATTACCAATTTGCATGAACAATATAGTCCAAATTGGGATCAATCCCATAGAATAGAAATATTAATTTGGACTATTCCTATTTTAATTATTATATTTCTTGCTTTCTTATCATGGAAATCTACTCATCGATTAGAACCCAGTAAACCTCTATATTCTTTAGTAAAACCAATAACAATAGATGTAGTGGCATTAGATTGGAAGTGGTTATTTATATATCCTGAATATAACATTGCGACTATTAATGAAGTATCATTTCCCATAAAAACACC
Organism: Buchnera sp. (in: enterobacteria); assembly: GCA_035577605.1. GTDB lineage: Bacteria > Pseudomonadota > Gammaproteobacteria > Enterobacterales > Enterobacteriaceae > Buchnera_C. Next base: position 5,774 of record DATLVK010000067.1, read on the forward strand.
TATAAATTTTCGAATCACTTCAAATTCAGTAATGAATTCATTTTTTATTCCTGCACTTGGTAGTCAAATATATGCAATGGCAGGTATGACAACTAAACTACATTTGCTAGCTAATGAACCAGGTAATTATAAAGGATTTTCTGCTAATTATAGTGGTAGAGGTTTTTCTGATATGAAGTTTTCAGTGATCGCAAGTAGTAATAAGGAGTTATTTGATAGATGGGTAAAAAATGTTAAAAAATCTCCTCATACATTAAATACTATGAAAATGTTTCATTATATTTCTAAATCAAATAATAAATTTTTTATTCAATATTTTTCTCATGCGGATAATAATTTATTAAATAAAATTGTAAAACAGTTTAAAAAATAAATAATTTTTTTAATTTTAATTTAAAAAAGTAAAAACCACTATTATTATAGTGGATATCAAGTGTAAGGAATAGACATGTTTGGCAAATTAACATTAGATTCTGTGCCATATAATGAACCCATTATTATGGTAACTTATGCCATTATTATTTTCATTCTTTTATCTATTTCAGTTATGTTAACTTATTTTAAGAATTGGAAATACTTATGGTCAGAGTGGTTAACTTCTGTTGATCATAAAAAAATAGCTGTAATGTATATTATTCTTGCGTTTGTTATGTTATTTCGTGGTTTTATTGATGCAGTTATGATGCGTATTCAACAGGTTTTAGCGTCTTCTGGACATTCTGGTTTCTTGCCTCCACATCACTATGATCAAATATTTACTGCACATGGCGTAATTATGATTTTTTTTGTAGCTATGCCACTTGTTATAGGATTGATGAATTTAGTTGTTCCTTTGCAAATTGGTGCTCGTGATGTTGCATTTCCTTTTCTTAATAATTTAAGTTTTTGGTTAACAGCTAGTGCTGCTATTCTAATTAATGTATCTTTAGGTATAGGAGAATTCGCGCAAACTGGTTGGTTAGCGTATCCTCCATTATCCAGTATTCAGTATAGTCCGGGAGTAGGTGTAGATTATTGGATTTGGAGCATACAAATTTCTGGAATAGGAACCACTTTAACTGCTATTAATTTTTTAGTGACAATATTAAAAATGAGAGCACCAGGAATGACATTGTTTAAAATGCCAGTATTCATATGGACTACTTTATGTACGAATGTATTGATGCTTGTATCCTTTCCAGTGTTAACTCTTACTCTATGTTTATTAGCTTTAGATCGTTATTTAAATTTTCATTTTTTTACTAACGATTTAGGTGGTAATGTGATGATGTATATCAATTTAATTTGGATCTGGGGACATCCTGAAGTATATATTTTAGTATTACCAGTATTTGGTGTGTTTTCAGAAGTAGTATCTACTTTTTCTAAAAAATCTTTATTTGGATATCATTCTCTTGTATGGGCCACAATTGTTATTACAATTTTATCATTTATTGTGTGGTTACATCATTTTTTTACTATGGGTGCAGGTGCTGATGTTAATGCATTTTTTGGTATTACAACAATGATTATAGCTATACCTACAGGAGTTAAAATATTTAATTGGTTGTTTACCATGTATGAAGGTCGTATTTGTATGCATTCTTCTATGATGTGGACCATTGGATTTTTGATTACTTTTTCAATTGGTGGCATGACAGGAGTATTGCTTTCTTTGCCGGCAGCAGATTTTGTACTACATAATAGTTTGTTTTTAGTAGCTCATTTTCATAATGTTATTATAGGTGGTGTTGTATTCGGTTGTTTTGCTGGAATCACATATTGGTTTCCAAAATTATTTGGATTTACTTTAGATGAAGTTTGGGGAAAACGTGCATTTTGGTTTTGGTTTATTGGTTTCTTTATTGCTTTTATGCCATTATATTTTTTAGGATTTATGGGTATGACGCGTCGTATTGGTCAAAATATTGATCCTGAATTTCATGGAATGTTATTGATCGCTGCTTCTGGTGTATTTTTGATTATGATTGGAATCATATGTCAAATTATTCAATTTTATACTTCTATACGTAATGCAGAATTTAATTTAGATTGGACTGGAGATCCATGGGGAGGTAGAACGTTAGAATGGTCGACATCTTCTCCACCTCCTGTGTATAATTTTGCAAATATTCCTATAGTACATAGTAGAGATGAATTTTGGAGAATGAAGAAATTAAAAAAAACAAACTGTAAAAAAGGTATTTATGAAAAAATTAATATGCCTAAGAATACTTCTTTTGGTATATATATTAGTTTTTTTGCTTTATTATTTGGTTTTTCTGCAGTATGGCATATTTGGTGGTTATTTTTATTTTCATTAGTATCTATTTTTTATTTATTAATTGTGAAAAGTTTTAAACACAGTATTCATTATACTATTTCTATAGAACAAATTGAAAAAACTGAAAATCAACGTTTAAAAAATTTAGAAAAAGTAGGTTTTAAATGACAGTAAACAATATGATTAATACTATTACAATAAAGGAAAATACCAGTATTAATACCACAACTGAATCAAAAAAAATATTTGGTTTTTGGTTGTATTTGGTCAGTGATTGTATTTTATTTGCAACAATGTTCTCTGTTTATTTTGTTATGGTGGACAATATATCTGATGGTCCTTCTAGAAAAGATATTTTTAAATTATCTTCTGTAGTATTAGAAACTATTTTTTTATTATTAAGTACTATTTCTTATGGAACAGTAAAAATTTTAGTGTATAAAGAAAGATTCTTATACACTATTATTGCTTTATTGATTACATTTATTTTTGGTTTAAGTTTTATTAGTTTAGAATTTTTTGAATTGCATACTTTAATAATAAAAGGTTTTGGTCCCAATCGTAGTGGATTTTTATCTGCATTTTTTACATTGATAGTTATGCATGGGCTTCATGTTTTTTTTGGTATGATTTGGATATTAGTTATAATATTTCAGATTATAAAATTTGGAATAACAAAAATAATGCGCATTCGTATTGTATGTCTTAGTTTATTCTGGCATTTTATAGATTTAGTATGGATTTGTGTATTTACTTTTGTATATTTAATCGGCATTGTATAATGTTAGGTAATTAAAAATTCTATTATGCTTAATATAATTAAATATTATATCTTAGGATGTATTTTTTCTATTTTTTTAACAGTACTTCCATTTTTATTGGTTATGTATCATTCTTTTTCTAAAGCAGTGCTGTTGTATATAATTGTTTGTTGCGCTATGATACAGATTTTTGTGCATTTTCGGTATTTTCTACATTTAAATACTTCTATTGAAAATAGATGGAATTTTATTGCGGTGTTATTTTCTGCTGTTGTGATTTTAATTATTATTTCTGGTTCAAATTGGATTATGTCGAATTTGAATTCTCATCTAATGTAACATTAAATTATATTTTTATGATACAAGTATATTATTTACGTTATTTAGAATTGATCAAACCAAAAATTATATTTGGTAATATGATTTCGCTAATTGGTGCTTTTTTTTTAGCATCAAAAGGATGTATTAATTTTAGTTTATTGTTTTCTAGTATGATAGGGACGTCATTTATTATTGCATCAGCTTGTATGATGAATAATATTATTGATAGAGATATAGATCGAAAAATGCAAAGAACTAAAAATAGAATTTTGGCAAAGAAATTATTACCTATAAAAATAATTTTTTGTTTTGCTGTGATATTTTTTATTTTAGGGTTATCTATATTTTATTTTTTTATAAATATTTTAGCAATATTATTGATTTTAATAGCGTTTTTTATATATGTAGTTTTATACAGTTTATATATGAAGAGGAATAGTCATTATTCTACTTTGATAGGTAGTTTATCAGGTGCTATTCCTCCGGTGGTAGGATATTGTTCTGTTATAAAACATTTTGATATTTGTGCTTTTATTTTATTATTGATGTTTGTTTTTTGGCAAATACCTCATTCTTATGCTATCACTATTCTTCATTTTAATGATTATAAACAGGTAAAAATACCTTTACTACCTATAGTTAAAGGTATTATGGTAGCTAAATGTCATATTATTTTATATATTCTATGTTTTATTTTGTGTTCATGTACATTAACTGTTATGAATTATACTGGTTATAAATATTTATTTTGTTCTGTTTTATTAGGATTTTTTTGGTTTTATCTGGGATTAAAAGGATTTTATATTACAGATAATGTACTTTGGGCTCGTAAATTATTTCGTTTTTCTATTATTTTAATTTTTATTACCAGTATTATGATGTCTGTAGATTATATTTCTTAGTATTTAAAGTAGTGATTTGATTTAAATATTATTCTCTTACATTTTTAAAAGATGTATTTAGTAAAAAATTTTTTTTAAAGAAAGAATATAGTAATTTTATATAGTAACAATCACAAACAGGATGTGGGTAGAGGTATTCCTGCTATTTTACTGATTGTATTAAGAGTGTCGTGAGAAAACAGTGTAAATAGGTATCGACTGTTTATTTTTTCTTTTCCTATTTTTGTTTTCATA
>DATLVK010000068.1:0-3454 GCA_035577605.1 Buchnera sp. (in: enterobacteria)
TACTGATGTTGGTAACATTGCTGGACCAGCACTAAAATTATAAATTTTTTTCATGATTCTTATCTTTATTTTTTAGTTGACAGTTTTTTTATTTATCCATAATAAAAAATTTTTATAGATTCACTGACACAAATTAATTAAATTAATAATTATTAATTAATCATTATCGAAAATAAACTTGAATATAAAATCTTGTTAAATAATTAAATTTAATCTAATAAATTAAATTCAACATTTTTAATATATTTTACTGGTACAACATACCTATTAAGATATAAACTCTAAACCATTCATATAAGGTGTTCTTAACACTTCTGGTATTTCAATAATACCATTAGAACACTGATAATTTTCCAAAATTGCTGCTAACGTTCGTCCTATAGCCAATCCAGAACCGTTAATAGTATGAACTAAATAATTTTTTTTATCTTTCTTATTATAAAATCGAGCTTTCATTCGACGAGCTTGAAAATCTGACATATTAGAACATGAAGAAATTTCTCGATAAACATTCTGACTAGGAAACCATACTTCTAAATCATAAGTTTTAGTTGCAGAAAAACCTATATCTCCTGCACATAACATTACTTTTTTATATGGTAGTTTTAATAACTGCAAGACTGTTTCTGCATGATTAGTCAGTTCTTCTAATACTGACATAGATTTTTCAGGATGGACAATTTGAACTATTTCTACTTTATCAAATTGATGCATACGTATTAAACCTCTAGTATCTTGTCCGTAAGAAGATGATTCTGAACGAAAACAAGAGGTTAGAGCAGTAAATTTAATAGGTAACTCATCTTCTTTTAAAATTTTATTTTGTACTAAATTAGTTAAAGGTACTTCTGCAGTTGGTATTAATACATAATTTTCTTTATTTTTTTCTGTAGAAAAAAAATTGGTATAAAATAAATCATCACTGAACTTAGGTAATTGACCGGTTCCATATAAACTTTTATGATTCACTAAATAAGGAACATTAGTTTCTGTGTATCCATGTTTTTTTGTATGTATGTCTAACATAAATTGACCTAAAGCACGATGTAATAGAGCTATTTTTCCTTTCAAAATTACAAATCGAGATCCTGATACTTTTGCAGCTGTATTCCAATCAAATCCGTTTAAATTATTACCCAAATAAACGTGATCTTGAATAAAAAAATTGTATTTTTTTATTTTTCCCCAACGCGTTATTTCTTTATTATTTAGGGCTGATGTACCATCAGGTATATTGTTATCAGGTATATTAGGTATATCTACTAAAAAACTATAAATCTTCTTTTTTAATTTATTTAATTTAGATTTAGCAATATTTAAATTTTGATTAATATCTTTAACTTGTTCAAGTAGTAATTTAATGTTTCTATTAAGATTTTTTTTTTGTCCTATTGATTTTGATAATCTATTGCGATCAGCTTGTAGATTTTCAGTTTTTATTTGTAATACCTTTCTTTTTTGCTCCATATGTAAAAATTTTTCTGTATCCAAAAAAAAACCACGTCGTGCTAATTTTTTAGCAATTAATTCAAGTTCGTTGCGTAACAGATTAGAATCAAGCATAATTTATTTCAGTATATTTATAGTATTATTGATAGTTATAAGTTGTTATATAATTTGATACTCACATCATGATTTATAATTTTTTAAATAAATTAATATTAATATACCTAAAAATTTTTTAATAAACGTCATGATACATATATAAAATTACTTCATTTTAATAAAGAATTATTGTAGCAATAAATAATTAATTACAGATATAACATTTGCGTCAAAAAATAGAAGTTAAGTTGACGTAATTAAATATTAAGACGATTGTATAATCATTTTTTATTTTTTTCATCTTAAATATCATTTTTTCTAGAAAAATAAAATACATTTATTTAAAATAAAAAAAATTATTTATTTAAAATGTAATCATACAATGATATATTTATATTATAAAATAATAAAATATCTTAATATCATAATAAAATTATTTGTCACGTAAAATAAAACCAAATCAAATCAATAATAATCGAATAAATACTTAGATTAAAATATAAAAATATTTATTATTCTAATAATGATGTTAAGCATTATTGTAATTTATTTTTTTTATAGTTATTATGAAACTAATAATTAGTATATATAATACTGTAATAATATTAAAAAATAACATTAAAAATGAAAAAAAAAATACACAAAAATAAAAAATTGATTATTATTGGTTCTGGTCCAGCTGGATACACTGCGGCGATTTATGCAGCACGAGCTAATTTACAACCTACATTAATTACAGGACCAAATCCTGGCGGACAATTAATGAATACTGATACAGTTGAAAACTGGCCTGGAAATTATGAACAATTAACTGGTTCACAATTAATGAATAACATGTATACACATGCAAAAATATTAAACACACATATTTTAGAAGATACAATTAAAAACATTGATTTAAAAAAAAAACCTTTTTATCTCATTACAGAATCACAAAAAGAATACACTGCTAATTCTATTATTATTGCAACTGGTGCATCACCTCGTTATTTAGGCATACCATCCGAAAATCAATTTAAAGGAAAAGGAGTATCAGTATGTGCCATATGCGATGGTTTTTTTCATAAAAACAAGAATGTTGCTGTAGTAGGAGGAGGCAACACAGCAATAGAAGAAGCATTATATTTATCTAATATAGCTTCAAAAGTTTATTTAATTCATAGAAAAAGTACATTTCGTGCAGAGAAAATCTTAATATCTCGTCTTTTAAAAAAAGTTACCGAAAAAAAAATTATTTTACATACTAGTTTCTTAATAAATGAAATTTTAGGAAATCAACATGGAGTAACTGGCATTCAAATTAACTCTGTAATAAATAAAAATGAAACTAAAATATTGAATATATCTGGTTTATTTGTAGCTATAGGACATATTCCTAATAGCAGTTTATTTAAAAATCAATTAGATATGCACAACGATTATATAATGGTAAATCTAAATTTACATGGTAATTCTACTGAAACTAATATTCCAGGTGTTTTTGCTGCCGGAGATGTAATAGATCATGTATATAGACAAGCTGTTACTTCTGCTGCTACTGGATGTATGGCTGCATTAGATGCCGAACGTTATTTAGACAAAATCTGTTAATATTTTTCAAAAATATTATTATATTAAATATATATTTTATACAATAGTGTTAGCAATACTATTAATGTATATAGTACAATATTTTTATTTATATAAAATATTTTACTCTTAGAATTAAGTTGTTAATAATTCAAAATATATTTTTTTAAAATATTTTTCATCAATCTTGTTTTTATTAAAAATCACTATTAAAATTACATTAAGAGAATTCAATGACAAAAGAAGACAATATAGAAATGCAAGGTACTGTAATAGATACATTACCAAATACTACATTTCGAGTAGAATTAGAGAATAGACATATTGTTACCGCTCATAT
>DATLVK010000069.1:0-3937 GCA_035577605.1 Buchnera sp. (in: enterobacteria)
TCAACTAATACTTCTTCCCAATGGATACCTTGTATATTGAATGTATTGATTAGTGAGATAATTTTATTTGCATCTTGTTGTAGTATAGCTATAGTTAAAGTTAAAGATTGAGTTTCATTAATAGTTCCCAGCATATTTGTAATGTTTTTAATAGATATACTGCCTTTTCCTATAGATATTGCTTGTTCAGTTAAATTTAAAGCATCTCTTAGACTTCCAGAAGCAGTTCTAGATATTATTTTTAATGCTTTTATGTCATATATTATTTTTTCATAATTTAATATTTTTTTTAATTTAATAAATATTTCTGTTGTTTCTAATTCTTTTAAATTAAATTGTAAGCAACGTGAAATAATAGTTCTTGGAATTTTTTCTGGATTGGTAGTTGCTAAAATAAATTTTACATGTTTTGGTGGTTCTTCTAATATTTTAAGAAGACAATTAAAACTATGTTTTGATAACATGTGTATTTCATCAATTAAATAAATAATAAAACGACCTTGTATGGGAGAATATTGTATATTATCTAGTAATTCTCTTATATCTTCTATTTTAGTTTTAGAGGCAGCATCTACTTCTAATAAGTCAAGAAAAATACCTTTTTCTATGTTTTGGCAGTTGGCGCATGTTCTACATGGTGTAGATGTAATCCCATCTATACAATTTAAACTTTTCGCAAGTAATCGAGAAATAGTAGTTTTACCGGTCCCCCTTGGTCCAGAAAATAACCAAGCGTGATGAATTTGACCAAGAGATAAAGAATTAGATATTGCTTGTAATATGTATTTTTGACCAACAACTTGATCAAAAGACTGAGGTCTCCATTTTCTTGCTAATATTTGATAATTCATTATATGTATACAATGTTTTATAAATTATTTTTATCCTAACATATTATTATATTTTTTTAATAGTAATAATAACTTATAAAAAATTTTTTTTATTATAAATACACTTGCAATTTATAGTGTTTTAGTAATAATATATGATTAAGAATTTAATTTTTAATGTTTTTAGTACTCTATTAGCGATTTAGTATTGTATTCTTAAAAACTTGGTCAGATTTGGAAAAAAGCAGCCATATTAAGTAATCAGGTACTTAAATTTAGCTAATAGAGTCTTTTTTTAATTATACTCATATTATTTCTAGATATTATTTGATTGTGATTGATGCATGTTCCAATATTTTCCCTTGTTATATATTAATGTTTCATGTGAACCTTGTTCAATTATTTTCCCTTTATGTAGAACAACTATTTTATCTGCTTGAATGATAGTAGATAGTCGATGAGCAATTACCACTAAAGTTGCAAATTTTCTTACTGAAAGTAATGCTTGTTGTACATTTTTTTCTGTTTCTGAGTCTATGTTAGCAGTAGCTTCATCAAGTATTAATATTTTTGGATGAATTACTAATACTCGAGCAATTGCTAATAATTGTTTTTGTCCGACAGATAAATTATTTCCATTTTCTCCTAAATATGCGTGTATCCCTTTTGACATTGATTGTACTAAATTAGCTAATTGTACTGTTTCTAATACTTTCCATATTTTTCTTTCTGATATATTGCGTCCTAGTGTTATGTTTTTTAAGATAGTATCTGCTAATATTAATGGTTCTTGTTGAACAATAGATATTCCTTTTCTTAAAGTTAAATAACTAAGAGAATTTAGAGGGCGTTTGTCTATATAGATTTCTCCTTGACAAATAGGGTAGTAACCCATGAGTAAATTAGCAAGAGTACTTTTCCCACTTCCTGTATGACCGATAAATGCAGTAAATCCTTTAGAAGGTATAGTAATATTAATATTACTTAATACATTAGACTGATTGTTTGTATAACTAAAACTAAGATTTTTAATTTGAATTAATCCACTTTTTAGTTGTATATCATCAGATCCATAAGTTTGTTTTGGTGTATCAATTAATTCAAATATTCTTTCTCCTGCAACAATGGCTTGTTGTAATATAGATTGTTGAGTGGTAATAGCTATCAGAGGTTCGTTTAGTCTTCCAAGATAACTGATAAAAGCATATAAAATTCCTACTTCAAATAAATTTATAGAAAATAAATTAAATGCTATAATTAATCCGCATAAGACAATGGCTGAAAATAAACTCAGTAGTGGTCTAAGTAATAATCCATCTAATCTCAAAATTTTCATACGAGATAAATAATGTAAATTACTAGTTTTTTTTATATATTGCTGAAATTTAGATTCTTGACCGAATTGTTGAATAATTTGCATTCCATTAATAATTTCATTAAATTGATTATTGATGTGTTCTACATATTTACGTACGTTTCTTAAAATAGGCGTACTATACTTTTGATAATATAACATTACTATTATGACCATTGGAAAGATAATAGTAGCAATACTGGCCATATGCCATTCAAGAGTAAACATAGCAATTAATGTTACAATAATTAATACTATACTGCGAAATACTGTAGCAATTACTGTGTCATATAGTTCTTTAACTATTTCTGTATCATTAGTAATTCTAGATATAATTTGTCCTATAGGTTGTGTGTCAAATATATGTAATGGTTGTTGCAAAGCAGATTCAATGACATCTAAGCGTAAATTTTGCACAATATTTACTGCAGTTTTATTAAAAATAATAGTTTGAAAATAATTAAGTATTACTGAAGCAATTTGCAACATTATAAATCCAATTATTACTGAAAATATTAATATAATGTTTAAATTGTGAGTAATAATAATGTGATTAATAAAGTAACTAATTAATATTGGTCCTAATACTTCAGTTATTGATGCAGTGAGTAAACAAAAAAAAGCCAGAGTTAGTTTTTTTTTCCAAATTTTAATATATTTTAATAAACGTTTTAGTACAGTCCAAAATCTCATTAAATCAGGAGTACTATTAATTAACATATTAATTTTATATCCTTATTGAGTTAAATATTTAATTTTTGATATTTATACATTATATTATACCATTTTTTTTCTTGCATTAATTCAGAATGATTACCCATTTGAGAAATAGAACCTTTTTCTAATACAATAATATTATCAGAATGTATTAGTGTGGATAGTTTATGAGAAGTAATTATTAAAGTATGTTGGTTTTTTTTCCATGTATTAATATTTTTTAATATTATTTTTTGACATTCTCCGTCTACGGCTGATAAAGCATCATCTAATATAAGTATTTCAGTATTGATTAACAATGCTCTAGCAACGGCAATTCTTTGTTTTTGACCACCAGATAACATAATTCCTTTTTCACCTACTTGCGTATTGTATCCTTGAGGAAAAGTTAAAATTTCTTCATGAATATTCGCCAAACAAGCTGCTGTTTCAATTTCTTTTATGCTTGCATGAGGTTTTCCTAAAGATATATTGTTAGCTATGGTATCTGAAAATAAAAAAGATGTTTGATTCACTGTAGCTATACGATTGTGCCATGATGTTATTCTAAAGCAAGATAAAGAAGTATTATCATACAATATGTCTCCATCTTCTATATCAAATTGTTTTTGTATTAAGTTTAATAGAGTGCTTTTTCCTGATCCAGTTGGTCCACATATACCTAATGTTTTACCTGGATGTAATGTAATAAAAATTTTGTTTAATGTGTATTTTTTATTGTTTGGATAAGTGAAATTATTAATTTTTATTTTTAATATACAAGGTATAATCGGCAATGTTTTTGTTTCTTTCATATTAGGCATATTATGCGTCATAATTAATTGTATTCTTTCCCAAGCAGCACTGCCTCGTTCTACTATATTAAACATCCAAGCTAAAGCTAACATTGGCCATACCATTAATCCAAGATACATAATAAAACTAGTTAATTGTCCTAATGTAATTTCTTGATTCCATATCAGAAAACCACCGCCAATAATGGCAATTAGATTGGATAATGAAATTCCTAAATGTATTGTTGGATCAAATTTAGCAT
>DATLVK010000070.1:0-3766 GCA_035577605.1 Buchnera sp. (in: enterobacteria)
ATTTTGTACCATATCTCTAATTTGTCCTGATTGATCAAAATATCCCCATCTTCCTTCTATTCCAACTTGTTCAGAAATATTAATTTGAACGTGATCAATAATTTTATTATTCCAGTTATTAGAAAATAAAGTATTTGAAAAACGTAGTGAGAGCAAATTTAGTATAGTTTCTTTTCCTAAATAATGATCTATTCTAAATATTTGATTCTCTTTGAAATATTTACTTACTTGATTATTGATGTTTTGTGATGTTTTTAGAGATTTTCCTAATGGTTTTTCCATTACTATTCGTGTTGGAGGATGATTTAATTTAGTTTCACCTAATCCTCTACATATTGAGCTAAATATACTTGGAGGAACAGCAAAATAGTTAATAACAATATTGTTTTTTTGATTTAACAACTCTTTTAATTTTATAAAATTTTTTGTTTCATTAACATCAAGATTACAAAAATATAATCGAGCACATAATTTCTTTAAATAATAATCATTAATTTTATCTTTTATAAATGTATTTAATGCTTCTTTTACAATAGAACGAAAAAATATTTTATCCCAATTGGCACGTCCAACTCCAATAATTCTCGTATTAATATGTAATTGATTGCATTTTTCTAATTGGTAAAGAGCAGGTAAAAGTTTTCTGCGAGTTAGGTCACCTTTAGCTCCAAAAATAACTAAATCGCATGCCTGATATATTTGTGTTGCCACTTTTGTACTCCTTTTATTAATTATGAATTATTTTTAAAAAAAATTTATTAATAAATATTTATATTTAAAATAATTATTTTTTATAAAATAAAAGATAATTAATCTAATATATTTCTAATAATGTAGGCAATATATTATTTTTTTAAAAATAATATATTTTAATTTAATTCCATAAAAATAGAATTCAACATATAAAGATATAATTTTTTTAAAAAATAGATTTATTAAGTACATATAATATTTTTTGAATAAAATACATTTGTCGTATACAATATTTAATGTTGATATAACATACGGAAAATATTTTTTTTAATTTATATATATTCTATATATTATATACTGATATATTGTTTTATATATTTTATGTATATAAAAATTAATAATGTCAATATACATATCATAAGTCAATAATATATTTTTTTTTATTGACAAAGAATTATGTTATTTTTATATTTTAATAGTTTTTTTGAAAAATGTTTTATATCAGTGATATGATTTTCTATTTTTAATATTAAGAACTATTTTTAGTATTTTCTATAACTGTATTATATTTTTATTTTTTATTAATCAAAGTAAAAGTCAGTTTTAAAAATATTATTTATAAATAATATTTTTAGTGACTTACAGTAGGAAATTTTATGTTAACACGCATCAGAAGAACAAAAATAGTTGTCACATTAGGACCAGCTACAGATAAAGAAGATTATCTTGAAAAAATTATTTTATCAGGAGCTAATGTATTAAGATTAAATTTTTCTCATGGAACAAAGGAAGAACATCAGTATAGAGCAACAACAGTTATAAAAATAATGAAAAAATTAGGTTGTCATTTGGCTTTACTAGGTGATTTACAAGGTCCTAAAATTCGTATTTCTAAATTTAAAAAAAATAAAATATATTTAAATTCTGGAGATTTGTTTTTACTTGATGCGACTATAAATAAAAATGAAGGAAATGAAAATCAAGTAGGTATTGATTATACACAATTGCCTAAAGATGTTGTCCCCGGTGATATTTTATTATTAGATGATGGAAGAATTCAATTAAAAGTACTTAAATCTACTGATGAAAAAATATTTACAGTGGTATTAATAGGCGGCTATTTATCAAATAATAAAGGAATCAATAAATTAGGAGGAGGATTATCTGCAGAATCTTTAACTAAAAAAGATAGAGATGATATTATTTTAGCATCAAATATTGGAGTGGATTATTTGGCGGTTTCTTTTCCACGATGTGCTCAAGATTTATATTTGGCTAGAAAATTAGCACAAGAAGCTGGTAGCTATGCAAAAATAGTTGCTAAAATAGAAAGAGCTGAAGCAGTAGAAAATAGTAAAATTATAGATGAAATTATATTATCTTCTGATGCCATTATGGTTGCTAGAGGTGATTTAGGTGTAGAAATTGGAGATCCTGCATTAGCAGGAATGCAAAAAACTCTTATTAGAAGAGCTCGTCAATTAAATAGAGTAGTAATTACTGCAACACAAATGATGGAATCTATGATTAATAGTCCTATGCCGACTAGAGCAGAAGTTATGGATGTTGCTAATGCTGTATTAGACGGAAGTGATGCTGTCATGCTTTCAGCAGAAACAGCTTCAGGAAAATATCCAATAGAAACAGTTTCAGTTGTTTCAAAAATATGTCAAGGAGCGGAAAAAGTTCCTAGTATCAATATTTCAAGACACCGATTAAATTTAAAATTTACTGATGTAGAAGAAGCTGTTTCTATGTCTGCTATGTATGCAGCTAATCATTTAGAGGGAGTCAGTGCAATCATTGTTATGACAGAGTCGGGGCATACGGCATTAATTACTTCTCGTATTACCTCTGGTCTTCCTATTTTCGCTTTATCTCGTCATAAGAAAACATTAAACTTAACTACTTTATATCGAGGTGTCATACCAGTTTATTTTAATAATGAAAAAGAAGGCATTAGTGCTGCAAAAGATGCTATTCTTTTGTTATATAAAAAAGGATTGCTGTCATTAAATGATTTAGTTATTTTTACACAGGGTGATGTGATGAGAAAAAGTGGTCAAACTAATACGACAAGAATTTTAAGAGTCTTTAAATAATTTTTAGATCTTTTAATAAAAAAATTATATTTATATGATGGTATGTCGTATCTCTATTGAACTAAATGATTATTTTTTTAAATGAGAAATATTCATTTAAATAATGTAATTATTTAGTTTTGTTTGAATAATTATTGCATATTTTTGTTAAAAATATTTTATGATTAATAATTATTCAAGATAGACTGTAAAATTAAATTTTTACTATAATCTTATATTGTATTACATGTTTTAAAGATTTTTAAAAGTAGTATGATACTATAAGAGAATTAATTGCAATCCATATTTTTCTTACTTAATGAACTCATTAATTGAATTAAAAAACATTTTTATTAATTTTAATCACCGTTGTATTCTTTCAAATATTTCATTAGATTTAATGCCTAATCGTATTTTAACTTTAATAGGACCTAATGGTGCAGGGAAATCTACATTAGTAAGGGTCATTTTAGGTTTATTAGAACCTCATTCTGGAAATATCATTCGAAAAACACATTTAAAAATTGGTTATGTACCTCAAAAATTATATTTAAATACTACTCTTCCTATTACAGTAGATCGATTTATGAGGTTATCTAAAGGTATAATCAGAACAGATGTTGCGAAAGCATTACATCGTGTAAATATAGCACATGCCCAAGATTATCAATTACAAAGATTATCTGGTGGTGAGATGCAACGTATGTTACTAGCTAGAGCTTTACTCAAACAACCAGAATTATTAATACTAGATGAATGTACTCAAGGCATAGATATTTCAGGACAAATTGTTTTGTATGAATTAATAAATAATATTCGTTATGAATTAAAATGTTCTATTTTAATTGTTTCACATGATTTAAATTTAGTTATGGCAAGAACAGATGAAGTATTATGTCTAAATAAACACATATGTTGTTCAGGAACGCCTGAAATAGTTTGTAAAAATTCAGAATTTATTTCTATTTTTGGTGAAATAGGTATAAAAAATT
>DATLVK010000071.1:0-2465 GCA_035577605.1 Buchnera sp. (in: enterobacteria)
ATTGACTGCATGCTCTTGATCTTTACAATGGGAATTGCGAATATTAAATAAATTCAGACAGGGTGATTAGCTCAGTTGGTAGAGTTCCTCCTTTACACGGAGGCAGTCGGCGGTTCGAGTCCGTCATCACCCACCAATAATAATAGGGTCGTTAGCTCAGTTGGTAGAGCAGTTGACTTTTAATCAATTGGTCGCAGGTTCAAATCCTGCACGACCCACAATATAAAATTATTTTATATATAAAAATTAATTAATGATAAATATTAATTTAATATAGAATAAATATTTTCAACTACTTCTATTCCCAATTTTCTAGCTTGAATCAATTTAACACCAGGATTCGTACCTGAAAAAATTAAGTTTACTTTTTTAGAAATAGCATTCACTACTATTCCTCCTAAAGATTCTATTTTTTGAATCAATTCAAATCTAGAAAATTCATGAAATACTCCTGTAATAACAATTTTCTTGTTCAATAAAGACATATTTTTATTTTCTAATACTATTTTTTTACTACTATCAGGGTAAATATTGAATGTTTTTAATAAAAAATAAATTAATTTAAGATTAGATTGATTATGAAAAAAATAAAATATATTTTCAGAAACTACAGGTCCTAATCCCTCTAATGCTAAAAAATCTGACATATTAGCATTAATTATCTTTTTTAAATATTTAAAATGATTAGACAATAGCACAGCTGTTACTAATCCTACTTCATGAATACCAAAAGCATAAATTAATTTACTTAAAACAACTGATTTTGCTTTATTTAATGAATATAAAAGGTTCTTAGCAGACTTAATACCCATATTATTTAATTTAGTTAATTCATTTATTTGTAATTTAAAAAAATCTGCTGGATTTATTACTAGATTAGCATCTACCAAACTATCAATTAATTTAATTCCTAATCCTTTTACATTTAATGCTTTTTTTGAAAAAAAATGATGTAATCCTTTTTTACGTTGTAGAATACAATTAAATCCACCACTGCAATAAAAATGACCACATTTTTTTTTCTGTATTGTTTTATGCATACATATTGGACAAATATTAGGAAATACTATTTCCTTTTTTTTTGTTCTAGATGTCAATTTTATAACATTAACAATTTTGGGTATTACATCTCCAGACCTACATAGTGTTACGTAATCACCTATAGACAATCCCATTTTTTTTATTTCATTTTCACTGTATAATGAAACATTAGAAATAATCACTCCTGAAATTTCTATAGGTGTTACACGAGCCACTGGAGTTATTATACCAGTTCTTCCTACTTGAAAATCTACATGTAACACTTTTGTAATATGTTGTTCAGATTTAAATTTAAAAGCAATCGCCCAACGAGGTGATCTTCTAGCATTTCCTAGTTTATTTTGAGCATTAATACAATTTACTTTAATGACAATCCCATCTATATTAAAATCTAATAATCTACGTTTTTTTTGTATAGATTTATAGTATGACCATACTTCTTGTACATTACGACACAATACTGTACTATTATCTATAGGTAACCCCCATTTTTTTAAATTTTGTAATTTATTATAGTGGCTACTGGTACTACTATGACCTTTAATTAAATTATATCCATATGCGCAAAACATTAACTTTCTTTTAACAACGATTTCTACATTATTTTGACGTAATGATCCGGATGCAGCATTTCTTGGATTAGAAAATATTTTTTCTTTTTTTATAACTGCTTTGCGATTTAATTCTATAAAATCACTATTTTTAATAAATACTTCACCTCGTATTTCTACTAAATCCGGAATTTTAGTGCCATTTAAAATTAATGGAATTGATTGCATTCTGATGGCATTATCAGTAACATCTTCTCCTATCACTCCGTCTCCACGCGTAATAGCTTTTATTAATTTTCTATTTTCATATATTAAATTTAATGCCAAACCATCTATTTTTAATTCACAACAAAACTCTATTGGATTAGCTAAACCTAAAATATTTTTAACTTTTTTTTCAAATTTTAAATAATCATCTATGTTAAAAATATTATCTAAAGACAACATAGGTGTTAAATGAGAAAAAGATTTAAAACCACTTCGAATAGTAAATCCAACTCTTTGTGTAGGAGAGTTAATATCAATTAATGATTTATCTTTTTTCTCCAATATTTTCAATTTTTTCATTAAAAAGTCATATTGACTATCAGAAATAATAGGAGAATCTAATGTATAATAAAGATAAGAATGGTACAAAATTTTTTTTCTTAATTTAATAATCTGATTTTTAATGGATTTCATATAACACCCTTTCCATGAAAGTACGGTATTTTAAAATACCAACAATATTAAAGTAATTAAATATAAAATATATTTAATTAAAACCATACAATCCAAGTCATAACCTAAGAGAACAGTTAATTTTTAATCCATTTTATCTTTAACAAGATTAGTTACTTATTATATTATTGATTAAACTTTTATATATTTCAT
>DATLVK010000072.1:0-17481 GCA_035577605.1 Buchnera sp. (in: enterobacteria)
TGCAATAAATATAAAAAAATTAAAATTAAAAGAACTAAAAAATTTCTATTTTAATTATAGAGACAATATTTTAAAAAATAGATATAAATTTAGCGATATAATTATTGTGATCAATATTATACTCTCAAAATATTAAAAACTAATTACTTGAAATCGATTATTAGAAAAGTTAATTTTAATAAATATTACTCTATATCAAATATTTAATACAGTAAAATTTATTTGCAATACTACTATTCCAAATAGTAAAATAATAAGTAACACAGGCAATTTTTTTATAATCTAATTTTAGTAAAAAATATAAAAAATTCTATTTTTATCCTGAAAAATGGAAAAATTAAACTATCAGAAATTTGATTAATTAAACAATGTATATTAAAAAAATAAAGAATTGTCAGGATAACTATCTATCGTAAATAAATTTTAATATTAATAAATAAAAAGAATGCTACACTACAAGATGTTTTACGATTAGCTGGTTAAATTTTTTATTCTAATAAAAAATTTAACATCCTACTTGAACTAAAAGTTCAGTTAATTGGAAAAAATAGAGAACATTTAATATCAAATCTCATTAAAAAAGTTAAAATAGCATGCTTTTTAAAATAAAAAATATAATATTTTAAATTAATATTCTTTTACACACAATTTTTATAATTTACATATTTAAAAAATAATAGTACCATATGCTAATAAACATTATTTTTTAATGAATTTTATTAAAATTAAAATATTTTTTAAAATTTTTATTGCATAAAAATGAAACCATCCGTAATATATATATTATTGTAAACAGATTTTCAGTAAGCCGGCTTAGCTCAGCAGGTAGAGCAACTGACTTGTAATCAGTAGGTCACCAGTTCGATTCCGGTAGCCGGCAATAATAAATTATTCAGGTGGGATTCCCGAGTGGTTAAAGGGAGCAGACTGTAAATCTGCCGTCATAGACTTCGAAGGTTCGAATCCTTCTCCCACCAAATATTTAATGCATACATAATAATATAAAAAATTAATAAAGCGGGCATCATATAAGGGTTATTATCTCAGCCTTCCAAGCTGATAATGCGGGTTCGATTCCCGCTGTCCGCTGTAATAAAAAAGCTGATATGGCTCAGTAGGTAGAGCACACCCATGGTAAGGGTGAGGTCCCCAGTTCAAATCTGGGTATCAGCAAAATTCAATTTAATTTCTTCGTTAATATATTTTTTTAAAAAATTTTATAGTTTATTATAGGAAAAACTTATTAGTACACTGAAAATTCCCTCATCATAATTTATTATATGATTTCCCACTCTTACAATATTTAATTAACAATTATAATAAAAATTACATATATGATGAATATCATATTTATATAACATGCATCCATTATACAATATAATATCAATGTAAAAAAATAATTAATAATTTTATTTCTTAATAATATTTTAATTTTTAATTTTAATACTACTGAATTATAAAATAAATATATCAATAAGGATAATAATCCTATTAAATTACTATGCTGTAATTTTTAAAAAACTTTTTTAAATAATAAAATATATAATCTTCAATTTATAAATTTTAGGATTATTTATGCATGCTAATCGTCATTCAAAAAAAAATTTTACAAATACGTCAATATTAAAATGGTCTTTTATCTTTATAATACTATTTACGACTATTATGTATGATTGTTACTATACAAAAATAATATTTTCATTCCGTATTTTAGCTACTATCATCTTAATTTTTTCGATATTATTTAGTTTTTTATACACTGAGAAAGGAAAAAAAATAGTATTGCTTATAATTGAATCAAAAAATGAAATTAAAAAAATAATTTGGCCTAGTAAAACAGAAACATTATATACTACATTGATTGTTTCTATAGCCACTATGATAATATCATTACTAATATGGGGACTGGATAATATTCTATTCCATTTGGTATCATTTATCACTAACCTGAGGTTATGAGATGTATGATAATCAAAAAAAACGCTGGTACGTACTCCAAGCGTTTTCTGGTTTTGAAAGCAGAATAGCACAATCAATACGAGAACATATTAAATTAAATAATATGGAAAAATTTTTCGGAGACATTATGGTTCCCAGCGAAGAAGTAATAGAAATTCGAGGGGGACAACGTAAAAAAAGCGAATATAAATTTTTTCCAGGATATGTGTTAGTTCAAATGATTATGAATGAATTGAGTTGGCATTTAGTTCGTAGTGTACCACGAGTTATGGGTTTTGTTGGAGGCACATCGGATCGTCCTGCTCCAATTAGCGATAAAGAAGTAGATACCATCATTACCAGATTGAGACAAATTGGTGATAAACCTAGGCCAAAAAGATTATTTGAACCAGGTGAAATGATTAGAGTAAATAATGGTCCATTTTCAGATTTTAATGGTGTAGTAGAAGAGGTTGATTATGAAAAAAATAGGCTAAAAGTATCTGTTTCTATTTTTGGTAGAGCTACTCCCGTCGAATTGGATTTTGGACAAGTAGAAAAAAATTAATTTTTCTTACAATTACTGATAAAAATATTTTTTATACAACATACAGTAAATATATTATAATTATAACATTAATATACGGTATAGACATATCATGGCTAAAAAAATACAAACTTACGTTAAATTGCAAGTTGCAGCAGGCATGGCCAATCCTAGTCCTCCAGTAGGTCCTGCATTAGGACAGAAAGGAGTGAATATTATGGAATTTTGTAAAGCCTTTAATTTAAAAACAGATAATATAGAAAAAGGATTACCTATACCAGTTGTTGTCACAGTATATACTGACCGTTCATTTTCTTTTATTATAAAAACCCCACCAGCTTCTATTTTACTAAAAAAAATGGCAGGCATTAAGTCTGGTTCAGGAAAACCTAACCAGGAAAAAATTGGTAAAATTACAAAACAACAAATTCTAGAAATAGCATTAATGAAAAAAACTGACATGACAGGTGCTAACCTTGAAAAAATGGCTAAATCAATAGAAGGAACAGCTTATTCTATGGGTTTAATAGTAGAGAGATAAATATGGCAAAATTAACAAAAAAAATGATTATTATAAGAAATAATATTGATTGTAAAAAAAATTATCACATTGACGAATGTTTGCTGCTATTAAAAAAATTTGCAACAAAAAAATTTAATGAAAGTCTCGATATATCTATTCATTTAGGAATTGATGCTAAAAAATCAGAACAAAATATTCGAGGTTCTGCTATTTTACCTCATGGAATTGGACGTACTGTTAAAGTAGCTGTATTTTCTCAAAATAATAAACATGTAAAAGAAGCTGTATCAGCCGGTGCAGATTTTATTGGATTGGAAGATTTACTATAGAATATAAAAAATAAAAAAATAAATTTTGATGTAGTGATTGCTTCTCCAGATTCTATGAACGTAGTTGGTAAATTAGGACCGATATTAGGACCTCGAGGATTAATGCCTAATCCAAAGGTAGGAACAGTCACAGAAAAAATTTTTGAAGCAGTGAAAAATGCTAAAATAGGACAAATTCGTTATCGTAATGATAAAAATGGTATTATTCACACTACTATTGGAAAAGTGAATTTTTTAGAAAAAAATATAAAAGAAAATTTACACGCACTGTTAATTTCTTTAAATAAAGTAAAACCTTCACAATCTAAAGGGTTGTATATTAAGAAAATTATTTTATCTACAACGATGGGTGCTGGATTAAAAATTGATCAATCTACTTTAAATTAAAAATAAACATCATTTGCACTTTACGATAAAAGAAAAATTATTTATAATAGTCGCCTTTTAAATTAATAAGTGTCTTAAAATTAATTCAGTTTAATTATACACTCCGTATTTAATTTATATTTACATAACTTTATACATATGATCAATTATATTAATTTTAATAAACAATAAAATACTAAAAATAACATTTATTACTCTCATTACTGCTTTTAGTAGTGTTTATATGTGACTCACAATACGTGCATATTATAAATATAATAAATAAAATCTAGGAGCACAATATAAATGCCATTAAGCCTTCAAAATAAAAAAGAAATTGTTGCTAAAATGCATAAAATAGCTAATGTTGCATTATCAATTGTAACAGCTGATTCTCGTGGTGTAACTGCGAATAATATCACTGAACTAAGAAAATTAAGTCGTGATATTGGAGTAAAAATTAGTATTGTGCGAAACACTTTATTAAACTTAGCTATTCAAGGAACATCTTTTGAATGTCTTAAAAATAAATTAAATGGTCCTACTTTAATTGCATATTCTCTCGAACATGAAGGAAGTGCAGCTAGATTATTAAAAAACTTTGCAAAAAAAAACAAAAATTTTAAAATTACTGGTGGTGCTTTTGAAAAAAAACTACTATCTATATTACAAGTAAACCATCTTGCAGACATGCCAACTTATAATGAGGCTATAACTTTTTTTATAACCTTAACAAAAGAAGTTGCTGTAGGAAAACTTATTCGTACTTTATCTTCTATATCGCAGAAAAAAGAAAATAATTAAATTTATAACTATTTTTTGATATACCAGATACTGTGTACACTACTTCTGATTTGTATTAGGAATCATTTTATGTCTATTAATAAAGAACAAATTCTGGAAGCTATAGCAGAAATGTCAGTAAAAAATGTTGTTGAATTAGTATCAGCTATGGAAAAGAAATTTGGTGTTTCAGCAACAGCTATAAACTCTAATACTACAATAGGACAAAACATTGAATCAACTGAAGAAAAAACAGAATTCAACGTATTTTTAAAAAATATAGGTAGTAATAAAATTTCAGTTATTAAAGCAGTACGTAGTGCTACTGGATTAGGACTTAAAGAAGCTAAAGATTTAGTTGAATCTGCTCCAATTCTTATAAAAGAAAATATTAATAAAGAGGAATCTGAATCTTTAAAAAAAACATTAGAAAATGCTGGTGCTGAAGTAGAAATCAAATAATTAATTATTATTAAAATAAGTAAATTCGATTTGTAAATACTGGTGACTAGTTGTTATGAGTCACCAGCCTCTCTTAATCAAAAGATAAAATAATTTTAATTCTGTAATCTTAAATTATTATTATTATATTTTTGTTAATGTTATCTATGATAGGTTTAAACTATTATTAGTTATTATATAAATATAATTTTAAAATATTTAAAACTTAAACATTAGGTAAATTAACTGTCCTTTATCAAGAATAAACAAGGTAGTTTGACTTATCAACTAGCTAAGGAACCTCATGGTTTACTCTTACACCGAAAAAAAAAGAATTCGTAAAGATTTTGGCAAACAACCACAAGTTTTAGATATTCCATATCTACTATCAATCCAATTGGACTCATTTAAAAAATTTATTAAACAAGATCCAGAAGGTCAATATGGATTAGAAGCAGCTTTTTGTTCTATATTTCCTATCCATAGCTATAGCGGCAATGCTGAGCTACAATATGTAAATTATCGTTTAGGTGAATCTATTTTTAATGTAAAAGAATGCCAAATACGAGGAGCTACATATTCAGCTCCATTACGAGTGAAACTACGTTTGATCATTTATGAACGAGAATCCTTAGAAGCTACAGTCAAAGATATTAAAGAACAGGAAGTATACATGGGAGAAATCCCTCTTATGACCGATAACGGTACTTTTATTATTAATGGTACTGAAAGAGTAATTGTCTCACAATTACATCGTAGTCCAGGTGTTTTTTTTGACAGTGATAAAGGTAAAACTCATTCTTCAGGAAAAGTATTATATAACGCTCGTATTATACCTTACCGAGGATCTTGGTTAGATTTTGAATTTGATCCAAAAGATAATTTATTTGTACGAATTGATCGAAGAAGAAAACTACCTGTTACTATTCTTTTACGTGCTCTTGATTATTCTACAGAAGAAATTATCAATCTATTTTTTAAAAAAAACATTTATCAGTTTACTGAAAAAAAAATAGAAATGATATTAATACCTGAGAGACTTCGTGGTGAAACAGCTTCTTTTGATATAAAATCACACGAAACTATTTATGTAAAAAAAGGATGTCGCATCACAGCTCGTCACATACGACAATTAGAAAAAGATAAAATAAAAAAAATAGAAATACCTATTGAATATATAGTTAATAAAATTATTGCTAAAAATTATTTAGATAAAAAAACTAATCAGCCTATTATTTTATCTAATAATATAATCTCATTTGAAATATTAGAAAAAATAATAAATAACGGATATAATACTATAGAAACGATTTTTACTAATGATTTAGATCACGGTCCTTATATTTCAGAAACTTTAAGAATAGATCCAACTAATGATAAATTAAGTGCATTAGTGGAAATTTATCGAATGATGAGACCAGGAGAACCTCCTACACGAGAAGCGGCAGAAAATCTTTTTACAAACTTGTTCTTTTCTGAAGACAGATATGATCTTTCATCTGTAGGTAGAATGAAATTTAATCGTTCACTATTACGTAAAGAAATTAAAGGATCTGGTACATTAAGTAAATTAGATATTGTTGATGTTATTAAAAAATTAATAGATATTCGAAATGGAAAAGGAGAAATAGATGATATAGATCATTTAGGAAACCGCAGAATCAGATCTGTTGGTGAAATGGCTGAAAATCAATTTCGAGTAGGATTAGTACGTGTAGAAAGAGCAGTGAAAGAAAGACTTTCATTAGGTGATCTTGACACTATTATGCCTCAAGATATGATTAATGCCAAACCGATTTCTTCTGCTGTAAAAGAATTTTTTGGATCAAGTCAATTATCTCAGTTTATGGATCAAAACAACCCTTTATCTGAAATTACACACAAACGTAGAATATCTGCTTTAGGTATTGGTGGATTAACCAGAGAACGTGCTGGATTTGAGGTAAGAGATGTACATCCTACTCATTATGGTCGCGTATGTCCTATAGAAACACCAGAAGGACCTAATATAGGATTAATTAATTCATTATCTGTTTATGCACGTACTAACAAATATGGTTTTTTAGAAACACCATATAGAAAAGTAAAAAATAGTGTTGTGACTAATGAAATTAATTATTTATCTGCTATTGAAGAAGGTAATTATATTATTGCACAAGCCAATACCAATCTTAATTGTGAATCTATATTTATTGACGATTTAGTAACTTGTCGTCATAAAGGAGAATCCAGTCTGTTCCATCCAGAACAAGTAAATTATATGGACGTATCTACGCAACAAATTGTTTCTGTAGGTGCTTCTTTAATTCCTTTTTTAGAACATGATGATGCTAATCGTGCTTTAATGGGTGCTAATATGCAACGCCAAGCAGTACCAACTCTTCGATCCGATAAACCTTTAGTAGGAACTGGAATGGAAAGAGCTGTTGCAGTAGATTCTGGAGTAACTGTTGTGGCAAAACGAAGTGGAATAGTACAATATGTAGATGCATCACGTATTGTTATTAAAGTACATGAAACTAAAATGAATGTAGGTGAATCCGGAATTGATATATATAACTTAAATAAATATACTCGTTCTAATCAAAATACTTGTATTAATCAAATTCCATGTATCAAATTGTCAGAACTAGTTGAATCTGGTGATGTCTTAGCTGATGGTCCATCTACTGATTTAGGTGAACTGGCTTTAGGTCAAAATATGCGAGTTGCTTTCATGCCTTGGAATGGATACAACTTTGAAGATTCCATACTAATTTCAGAAAAAGTTGTACAAAAAGATCAGTTTACAACAATTCATATTCAAGAACTGGCATGTATCTCTCGTGATACCAAGTTAGGATCTGAAGAAATCACCTCAGATATACCTAATGTAGGAGAAGCTGCTTTGTCTAAATTAGACGAATCAGGAATTGTCTATATTGGAGCTGAAGTAATAGGAGGAGATATACTTGTTGGAAAAGTTACCCCAAAAGGAGAAACACAATTAACACCAGAAGAAAAATTACTACGTGCTATTTTTGGAGAAAAAGCTTCTGATGTTAAGGATTCTTCATTACGTGTACCAAATGGCGTATCAGGTACAGTTATTGATTTACAAATTTTTACACGAGATGGTGTAGAAAAAGATAAACGTACTTTAGAAATTGAAGACATGCAATTAAAAAAAGTTAAAAAAGATTTAACAGAAGAATTTAAAATATTTGTATCTGGTCTTTTTATTCACATTCAAGATACTCTCGTTGATTCTGGTATTCCTATAGAAGAACTATATAAACTACCTCAAGAAGAATGGTTAAAGATAAAATTAAATACTAATAAAAATCAAAAAATATTAGAAAAATTAATTATACAATACAATTTACTAAAAAAAGAATTTGAAGAAAAATTAGAAGAAAATCGTAAAAAAATTACTCAAGGAGATGACTTAGCTCCTGGTATTTTAAAAATAGTTAAAGTGTATTTAGCTGTAAAAAGACACATTCAACCTGGTGATAAAATGGCAGGACGTCATGGAAATAAAGGAGTTATTTCTAAAATTAATCCAATTGAAGATATGCCCTATGACGAAAATGGAATACCAGTTGATATTGTTCTTAATCCGTTAGGTGTACCATCTAGAATGAATATTGGTCAAATTTTAGAAACTCATTTAGGACTAGCTGCTAAAGGATTAGGTGATAAAATTAATGTTATGCTAAATAGAAAAGAAAAAGTTGAAAATTTACGTAAATTTATACAAAAAGCATTTAATATAGGAGAAAACATTCGTCAAAAAATAGATTTTTCTACTTTTTCTGATAAAGACATACTCATATTAGCAAAAAATTTTAGAAAAGGGCTACCTATCGCCACACCTGTATTTGATGGTGCTAAAGAAATTGAAATTAAAAAACTATTAGAATTAGCTGATCTTCCTTCTTCTGGACAAATTGTACTCTTTGATGGACGTACCGGAGAAAAATTTGAACGACCAGTAACTGTTGGATATATGTACATGTTAAAACTAAATCACTTAGTAGATGATAAAATGCATGCTAGATCTACAGGATCTTATAGTCTAGTAACCCAACAACCACTGGGTGGAAAAGCTCAATTTGGTGGACAACGTTTTGGAGAAATGGAAGTTTGGGCACTAGAAGCATATGGAGCTTCTTATACCTTACAAGAAATGCTTACTGTAAAATCCGACGACGTAAATGGACGAACAAAAATGTATAAAAATATTGTAGACGGTAATCATAAAATGGAACCTGGAATGCCAGAATCATTTAATGTTTTATTAAAAGAAATCAGATCATTAGGTATTAATATTGAACTTGAAAATGAATAAAGCATTTCAATGTATACTAATTACAGTATATCTAATTTTTACTTACATTCTCTTGAACTGTTCACTCCGAAGAGAGCTAATCCGTGAAAGACTTACTTAAATTTCTAAAAACACAAACCAAAGCAGAAGAGTTTGATGCAATTAAAATCTCATTATCTTCACCAGACACTATTCGTTCGTGGTCTTTTGGAGAAGTTAAAAAGCCAGAAACAATTAATTACCGTACATTTAAACCTGAACGAGATGGTTTATTTTGTGCACGTATTTTTGGTCCAGTAAAAGATTATGAATGTTTATGTGGTAAATATAAACGTTTAAAACACCGTGGTGTAATTTGTGAAAAATGTGGAGTAGAAGTTACTCAAAGTAAAGTTCGTCGAGAAAGAATGGGACATATTGAGTTAGCATCTCCTATAGCCCATATTTGGTTTTTAAAATCTCTACCATCACGAATCGGTTTATTATTAGATATGCCTCTTAGAGACATAGAAAGAGTTCTCTATTTTGAATCATATGTCATCGTTGATGAAGGAATGACTAATTTAGAAAAAAGACAAATTTTAACAGAAGAACAATATTTAGACGCATTAGAAGACTTTGGAGATGATTTTGATGCAAAAATGGGAGCTGAAGCAATCCAAACTCTTTTAAAAAATATAGATTTAAAAGAAGAATGTGCAATATTAAGAAATGAATTACAGAATAGCTATTCTGAAACTAAAAGAAAAAAATTAACCAAACGTATTAAACTCTTAGAATCATTTATACAATCAAACAATAAACCAGAATGGATGATTTTAAATGTTTTACCTATCTTACCGCCTGATTTAAGACCTCTAGTTCCTTTAGATGGTGGTAGATTTGCAACATCTGATTTAAATGATTTATATCGACGAGTAATTAATAGAAATAATCGTTTAAAAAGATTATTAGATTTATCAGCTCCAGATATTATAGTAAGAAATGAAAAACGTATGTTACAAGAAGCTGTAGATGCACTTTTAGATAATGGTCGCCGTGGTCGAGCAATAATAGGATCTAATAAACGTCCTCTTAAATCACTAGCAGATATGATTAAAGGAAAACAAGGTAGATTCCGTCAAAATTTACTGGGTAAACGAGTTGATTATTCTGGACGTTCAGTAATTACTGTTGGTCCTTATTTGCGTTTACATCAATGTGGTTTACCAAAAAAAATGGCATTAGAACTATTTAAACCATTTATATATGGAAAATTAGAAATACATGGTTTAGCTACTACTATTAAAGCAGCAAAAAAAATGGTAGAAAAAGAAGAATCTATTGTATGGGATATATTAGACGAAGTCATTCGTGAACATCCTGTTTTATTAAACCGAGCACCTACATTACATAGATTAGGTATACAAGCTTTTGAACCAATTTTAATTGAAGGAAAAGCTATACAATTGCATCCATTAGTGTGTGCTGCATATAATGCAGATTTTGATGGTGATCAAATGGCAGTTCATGTTCCTTTAACTCTTGAAGCTCAGTTAGAAGCACGAGCCTTAATGATGTCCACTAATAATATTCTGTCTCCAGCTAACGGTGAACCGATTATTGTTCCTTCACAGGATGTTGTTTTAGGATTATATTACATGACTCGTTCTAAAATTAATGGAAAAGGAGAAGGCATGATCCTTAGTGGTCCCAAAGAAGCAGAACGTCTTTATCGTTCAGAATTAGCTGAATTGCACACTATTGTTAAAGTTAGAATTACCGAGTATGAAAAAAAAGAAGAAAAAATTTGCTTAAAACAGAATAAAATAATTGATTCTACTATAGGCAGAGCTATTTTATGGATGATTGTTCCAAAAGGATTACCTTTCTCGATGGTAAATCAAACATTGGGAAAAAAAAGCATTTCTAAAATGATTAACATTTGTTATCGTATTTTAGGATTAAAAGATACTGTTAATTTTGCCGATCAAATTATGTATACGGGTTTTGCTTATGCTGCTCGTTCTGGAGCATCTGTAGGAATAGATGATATGGTTATACCAAAGGAAAAAGTAGAAATAATCACAGAAGCTGAAATGGAAGTTGCAGAAATTCAAGAACAATTTCAATCTGGATTAGTTACAGCTGGTGAACGATATAATAAAGTTATTGATATTTGGGCAGCTGCTAATGAACGTGTTGCAAAAGCTATGATGGCTAATCTTTCTATGGATTCTGTTGTAAATAAACATGGAAAAATTGAAAAACAAGTATCTTTTAACAGTATTTTTATGATGGCAGACTCAGGAGCACGTGGCTCCGCTGCACAAATTCGACAATTAGCTGGCATGCGGGGTTTAATGGCAAAACCAGATGGATCTATTATTGAAACTCCTATTACAGCTAATTTTCGCGAAGGATTAAATGTATTACAATATTTTATTTCTACCCATGGTGCAAGAAAAGGATTAGCAGATACTGCTTTAAAAACAGCTAATTCTGGATACTTAACTCGTCGTTTAGTTGATGTAGCACAAGATCTAGTAGTTACAGAAGATGATTGTCATACACATGAAGGAATTGTGATGACACCAGTAATTGAAGGTGGAGAAGTTAAAGAACCTTTACGTGAAAGAGTGTTAGGAAGAATTACAGCCGAAAATATTTTTAAATTATATTCAGCAGATATTTTAGTACCTCGTAATACATTACTAAATGAACAATGGTGTAATTTATTAGAACTTCATTCTATAGACAGTATAAAAGTAAGATCGGTAGTAAACTGTGATACTGATTTCGGAATTTGTGCCTATTGTTATGGACGAGATTTAGCTCGCGGACATTTAGTAAATAAAGGTGAAGCTATTGGCGTTATTGCAGCTCAATCAATTGGAGAACCAGGAACTCAATTGACAATGCGTACCTTTCATATTGGAGGAGCAGCATCGAGAGCAGCTGCTGCATCTAGTATTCAAGTAAAAAATAAAGGTAAAATTGATCTTAATAATTCTAAATCAGTCATTAATTCAGAAGGGAAAATTGTTATCACTTCACGTAACGTTGAACTGAGAATGATAGATGAATTAGGTAGAATACAAGAAAGTTATAAAGTACCATATGGCGCAATTATGATAAAAGGACATGGAGAAAACGTAAATGCAGGTGAAATAATAGCTAAATGGGATCCACATACCATGCCTGTTATAACTGAAGTAAATGGTTATGTTCAATTTATTGATATGATAGATGGACAAAGTATTACTCGACAAACAGATGAGTTAACAGGATTAACTTCTATAGTAATATTAGATACAGCTGAAAGAACTTCCACCGCAAAAGATCTACGTCCAGCATTAAAAATAGTCGATTCATTTGGAAAAGATGTACTACTACCAGGTACAGATATGCCAGCACAATATTTTTTGCCTGGTACAAGTATTATTCAATTAGATGATGCCATTAAAATCAGGTCAGGAGATATTTTAGCTAGAATTCCACAAGAATCAGGTGGAACTAAAGATATTACTGGTGGATTACCTAGAGTAGCTGATCTTTTTGAAGCCCGTCGACCTAAAGAATTAGCAATATTAGCAGAAATCAGTGGTATTGTATCTTTTGGGAAAGAAACAAAAGGAAAACGACGTTTAATAATCACTCCAATAGATGGAAGTGATATATATGAAGAAATGATTCCTAAATGGCGACAATTGAATGTTTTTGAAGGAGAAAGAGTAGAAAGAGGAGATGTAATATCTGATGGTCCTGAATCACCACATGATATTCTTAGACTAAGAGGAATACAAGCTGTAACTAGATATATTGTCAATGAAGTACAAGAAGTTTATCGTTTGCAAGGAGTAAAAATAAATGACAAACATATCGAGGTAATTATTCGTCAAATGTTACGTAAAGCGACTATTATTCAATCAGGGCAATCGGAATTTTTAGATGGAGAGCAAGTAGAATATTATCGAATAAAAATATCAAATCGAAATTTAAAAAAAATACACAAAATTCCAGCTACTTTTTCTCGTGATTTATTAGGTATTACAAAAGCATCTCTTGCTACAGAATCATTTATATCTGCTGCATCCTTTCAAGAAACTACACGTGTTTTAACAGAATCAGCTGTAGCAGGAAAAAAAGACGAATTAAGAGGCTTAAAAGAAAATGTTATTGTTGGTCGACTTATACCAGCTGGAACCGGATATGCTTACCATAAAAATAGATTATACCATCGTCATCATCGATTATCATCATCAATTACTAAAGATACTGATACTACAGTATCAGGGATTAGTCCTGAAGAAGCCGCTGCAAGTTTATCTGAACTATTAAATTCAACCCTTATAAAAAAATAAATAAAAAAATTATTTTAATATAAACTGCTATTTTAACAGCAGTTTATATTAATAAATAAATTTATACATAGTATTTTATATTGATATTTTTATAAGTTAATACATTTTATTTTTTTATTAAGTAGATAAATATACTCTTTTATCTTTCATTTATTTATATATATGATATGATTTTACAATCAAAATCTAAAATATATGACATATTAATATTTTTAATTATTTTTTTATATATTATATATAATAATAAGATAATTTTTTATAAAATCTGTATTTTATAAATAAATTATAATGTTATTAATATAAAAAAATACATTTAAAAAATAAATTAATGCTTAAAATAATATATTATTTCGTAAAAATTATTCAGATTGCATCTTAATTCAATGTATAATATATATTATGTTAATAAATATTATATATTAATATATTTATTTGCTTGAAATTATGTAATATAGTTTTTTAAATAAAAATAAATAGATTATAAATTTATTTTATATCATTTTTATGATTATTAATTAGTTTCTAATAATATGTTTATTAAAAATGAATTAATAATTATAAAAATAGTTTTCTTTTCTTTATTTACATTATTTTTATACACTACAATATCAACTTTAGTATATATTAATATGCATAACCTTAATATCTAAATAAAAAATATTACTATTTTTATAATAAATAATTAATATTATTCAGGAAAGAAATATGAATAAAGCTCAACTTATTAATGTAGTATCTGAAATCACTAAATTATCTAAAAAACAAATTAAAACAACTTTAGAAACTACTTTATCTTCTATTGCACAATCTTTAAAAAATGGAAATTCTGTACAATTAGTAGGATTTGGAACTTTTAAAGTAAATAATAGAGCTGCTCGTATCGGTCGAAATCCACAGACAGGAAAAGAAATTCAAATTCCTGCTACAAAAGTACCTACTTTTATATCGGGTAAATCTTTAAAAGAAGCTGTTAAATAGTTTTTATTTTTACATTAGTATAGATTCAATAGGGGCCATGTTGCCCCTGATTTACATAAATATACATTATTCTTTAATTATACAGTAGGCACCATATGCAAGACAAAAACAAAATAAGAAATGCGTTGCTAAGTGTCTCAAACAAAATTAATATTGTAACATTAGCAAAAAATCTTGTTATAAGAAATATAAAAATTTTTTCTACTGGAGGTACATCAAAAATTTTAAAAAAATCAGGTATTGAGGTTATAGAAATATCAGATTATACTCAATTTCCAGAAATTATGAACGGAAGAGTAAAAACATTACATCCTAAAATACATGCTGGTATTTTAGCAAGAAAAAATATAGATAATAGTATTATGAAAAATCAGGGTATTATAAAGATGGATATGGTAGTAGTCAATTTTTATCCATTTTCAAATGCCATTAGTAATAAAAAATTAAATTCGGATGATATTATAGAATATATTGATATAGGTGGACCTACTATGGTTCGTTCTGCAGCTAAGAATTATAAGAATGTAGTGGTTGTAGTCAATATATCTGATTATAATTTTATCATATCAGAAATAGATAAAAATAATAATGAAATTACTTTAGACACTAGATTTCAACTAGCAGTATCTGCATTTAATTATGTAATGAAGTATGATACCATAATTTCAAATTATTTTTGTGATTATAATAAAAAAATAGAAAAACATGATTTTCAAACAAAATCTTTACCTAAAAAAATAGAATTAAATTTTATAAAAAAACAAGATCTTCGTTACGGTGAAAATCAACATCAAAAATCAGCATTTTACATTGAAGAAAACAAATCAAAAAACAATACTCAAGAAATAAGACAAATACAAGGTCTCTCTTTATCTTACAATAATGTATTGGACTCTAATGTTGCCATAGAATGTATACAAGAATTTAATAAACCAACATGTGTTATAGTTAAACATG
The DNA here is from genome assembly GCA_035577605.1 of Buchnera sp. (in: enterobacteria). GTDB lineage: Bacteria > Pseudomonadota > Gammaproteobacteria > Enterobacterales > Enterobacteriaceae > Buchnera_C. Next base: position 15,518 of record DATLVK010000072.1, read on the forward strand.
GTAATCCTTGTAGTGTAGCTACAAGTAATAATATATTATCAGCTTATTTAGAAGCGTATAAAAAAGATCCGATATCTTCATTTGGAGGAGTTATTGCATTTAATCATCCATTAGATATAAAAACAATAAAAACTATCATTGCACAACAATTTGTTGAAGTCATTCTCGCTCCTGGTATTGATAAAAAAATTTTAAAAATAACAGAAAAAAAACCAAAAATTAGAATATTATTATTTAATATCAATTATATTCATAGTAATCAATTAGAATATAAATCAATACAAGGTGGTTTATTGGTACAAGAAACAGATACCAATATTGAATCAATTAACGATTGGAAAATTGTAACTAAAAAACAACCTAGTTATCAAGAACTGAAGGATGCTTCATTTGCATGGAAAGTAGTAAAATATGTAAAATCTAATGCTATTGTATACGTAAAAAATCTTATCACAGTTAGTATTGGAGCAGGACAAATGAGTCGAATGTACTCTACTAAAATCGCTAACATGAAAGCAGAAGATTTAAAATTAAACATAAAAGGTTCTGTAATGGCATCTGATGCATTTTTCCCATTTCGAGATGGAATAGATTTCGCTGCTTTAGTGGGAATTACCTGTATCATACAACCAGGTGGTTCTATACGTGATTCTGAAATTATAGCAGCTGCTGATCAACATAACATTTCAATGTTATTTACTAAAATTCGTCATTTTAGACATTAATAAAAATTAGATAATCATATTTACTAAATGATACTTTTGGTAATATGTATAAAAGAATGCATTTATTACTTTATAGGTATTTTATGATATGTAGCATGACAGGTTACGCTAGAATAGAACTAAAAAAAAATTGGGGAAAAGCTATTTTGGAAATACGCAGTGTTAACCAACGTTATTTAGAAATTAACATCCGTATGCCCGAGGAATTTCGAGAATTAGAATTTGTTATTCGTCGACACATAAGAAGTAATCTTAATAGAGGAAAAATAGAATGCTGTTTAAAATTTGAAGATAATTATAATACAGAAGAAAAAATTATTTTAAATAAATATTTAATAAGAAAAATATTAAATACTATTCAGTGGATGAAAGTACATATTAATGAAGGGAATGTTAATTTTCTCGATATTTTAAAATGGCCTGGAGTAATAGAAGTTAAACGAGATAATTTTGATAATATAAAAAAAGAAATAGTTATTTTATTGAAATCTACTATTAAAAAATTAATAGAAGTGCGTATGCATGAAGGTATAATTTTAAAAAAAATAATAGAAAGACGTTTAATATTAATAAAAAATGAAATAAAAAAAATAAAAATAAAATTACCAACAGTATTAATATTATATAGAGAGAAATTATTTTTTAAATTAAAAGAATCACAAATTATTATAGATAAAACACGGTTTGAACAAGAAGTATTATTATTAATACAAAAAATAGATATTAGTGAAGAATTAGATAGAATTGAAATACATATAAAAGATACTAATACCATTATTAATAATACAAATTCTGAACCTATTGGACGTAGATTAGATTTTATTATGCAAGAACTAAATCGAGAAACCAATACTTTAGCATCAAAATCTATTAATTCTTACATTACAGCTGCTACAATTGAAATCAAAGTTTTAATCGAACAAATACGAGAACAAATTCAAAATATAGAATAAATATAATGTTTAAAACACAGTATATATTAAATAAAATTTTAATAAACATAATTTATTTTTTATTTATAAAGCATACTTTCCAAAATTTTGGGGAAAATAGAACTAAAATTGTAAAAATCTCAAGACGACCAAAGATCATTATAACAATTAAAATCCATTTTGCAGTATTATTAATTAATTTAAAATTTTCTGCTACAACACCTAATCCTAATCCTAAATTATTTAAACTAGAAATTATGGCCGCACATGCAGAAAAGGTGTCAATACCAGTAGCAATAAGAGATAA
>DATLVK010000073.1:0-7697 GCA_035577605.1 Buchnera sp. (in: enterobacteria)
ACTTGAAATTTAATTTAAATATATTTTAAAACATTTAAATAATGAGTAAATTTTAATAATCTTATGTCTTAATACATAATTATTATGTTTTAATAAATATCAAAAATTATTTTAAATTAAAAATATATTAAATTTATGATAATATAAAAAATTTAAAATATATATAAAATATTTTTAATACTCTAAAATAAAATTATTGACAGAAATTTTATTTTAATGTATTAATAAGATAATGCCCGGATAGCTCAGTCGGTAGAGCAGGGGACTGAAAATCCCCGTGTCGGTGGTTCAATTCCACCTTCGGGCAATTTTAGAAATATCCAAAATAATAAAATTTTTAATTATTTAAATTTAAGAATGATGTTTCAATATTGTAAAAGTAAATGTTTTTTTTAAATAAAAATATCGCGGTACAGTAAAAATTACTTCACCATGTTTTCCTATAGCATGTGTTAAATATGAACAATTACTTGATCTTTTTAAAACCTGTAATACCGTACCATTTTTCCCTGTAATATCTTCAATACCACCTAATATAATTAAATCCATTAATTCTTCCCAATCACTTCTTATTAAATTTTCTTGCATACTATTTGGAGTCCAAAGAAAAGGTTTACCAATTAATCTATCTGATACTGGAACATCTTTTTCTCCTTGAATTGGAATCCAAAGTATACGTTTTATTTTTTTATAAAAATAAGAATTATTCCATACTAAAGCAATATTTTTTTTTAATGGCACACTACATACAAATGTTGATTCTAAAGGAATATTTTTTTTATTTATAGGAATAGTTTTTAGTTCAACTCCAATATCTAAAAAATCCTGTTGCGCTTTATTTCCAGACCCAGCACCTAATATTTCTTCTAAAAGATATCCTATAAATCCTTTATTTTTTTTTAATACAGTAGGAATAACTTTCGATATCATTCCAGATAATTCTCCTAAAGAACATCCAGATAATTCTTCTGCAAATCTAAGAAGTACTGTTTCATTTATAGGTGGAGCACAAATATAACTCATTTTTATATCCAAAAAATATAAATATTTTACTGTAACTATTTATTTTCCAATACAAAATTCAGAAAAAATATGATTTAGCAAATGATCAGTAGTAACAATACCTAATATTTCACCTAAAAAATCTTGAGTTATGCGTAAATCTTCAGATAATAATTCAAAATTTCTAGATACACACCAATGTTTATATCCTTTAGAAATTGTTTTTAAAGCAGAATTTAATGCATTAAGATGACGCCGTCTAGCTAAAAAAACTCCTTCTATATTTTCACATAATCCTATACTTTTCTGTTTTAAATATCGACGTAATAACTTTATTCCATCACCAGTACGTACAGAAAGTAAAATATATGTTAATCCATTTACATGTTTTATACCTGTCTTTTGACAAGTAAGATCAGATTTATTTAAAATAATAGTGATAGGACATGTATTGACAATTGAATTAAAAAAATTAGAATATATTTCATGTTGAACCGATTGATCAAAAGTACTATCAATTACTAATAATATATGTTCAGCCGATTCAATTTCTTTGTAAGCACGTTTAATACCAATTTTCTCTATTTCATTATCGGTCCTACGTAATCCAGCTGTATCAACTAATTCAAATTTTATTCCATCAATATGAATATATTCTCTTAATACGTCACGAGTAGTACCTTTTTGATTAGTAACAATTGCATTATCAGTACCAGATAAAGCATTAAATAAACTTGATTTACCTACATTAGCTGGTCCTGCAATTACCACCTTCACTCCTTCTCGTAATACACTACCTTGATTAGCTAGATTTAAAATCTCACAAATAGAATCAACAATATTTTGTAATTTTTCATCAAGAGATTGTTCAAAAAAAATAGTAATCTCTTCTTCAGGAAAATTTATTTTAGCTTCTAAATTTACTCTTATTTGAGTAATCTTCTGCATTAAATTACGAATATGAGAAGAAAACAATCCTTGTAATGATTTTAAAGACAATCTTACCATTTGTTCAGATGTAGCATTAATTAAATCTACTATAGATTCTGCTTGAGCTAAATCTATTTTCCCATTTAAAAAAGCACGTTCAGAAAATTCACCAGGTTTAGCAAGCCTTACTCCTGTAATAGATATAATATTTTTAAGAAGTAAATCTAATATTACCGGACTACCATGTCCTTGCAATTCTAATACATCTTCTCCAGTATAAGAATTTGGTTTAGCAAACCATAAAGCTATCCCTTTATCTAAAATTAAACCATTTTTATCTAAAAAAGATACATAATTTACATACTTAGATTGTGGTATCTTACCTAATATTTGTAAGGCTACTGATTTTGATTGTTCTCCTGAAATTCTTAATATACCTACACCACCTCTTCCTTGAGGAGTGATTTGTGCCACTATAGTAGCATTTTTTTTATATATCATATAACAAATACAACCTTATTCATTTAATATCCTATTTAAAAAAAATAAACACATGATATATAAAAATTATTTTCTTTCTACACTATAATAAATTAACTTTTGTTGTAAAATAGTCACAACATTACTAATAATATAATATAAAACTAAACCAGAAGGAAACCATAAAAAAAATATAGAAAATAAAATAGGAACAAAATTTAAAATCTTCTGTTGTACTGGATCAGATACAGTACTTGGTGAAATTCTTTGAATATAGAACATTGTTAATCCCATTATCATAGGTAAGATGTAATAGGGATCTCGATCAGATAAATCATGAATCCATAAACAAAAAGGTGCATGACGCAATTCTATAGAACCCATTAACATATAATATAATGCTAAAAAAATAGGCATTTGTATTATTAGAGGCAAACAACCACTAAAAGGATTTACTCTTTCTTTTTTATACAACTTCATTATTTCTTGACTTAATCTTGTTTTATCTTCTGAAAATCTATTTTTCATGGCATCAATTTTAGGTTGCAACATTCTCATTTTAGACATTGAAGTATATTGCACTTTGGTTAAAGGATACAAAATTCCTCTCATAATTAGAGTAATAGCAATTATAGCACCCCCCCAATTACCTATAAAATTGTATAATAATTTTAAAAATTTAAATAACGGTTGAGATAAAAACCAAAAAAATCCATAATCTACTGTTAAATCAAGATGAGGAGCTAAGATAGCCATTTTTTCTTGAATTTCTGGACCAATCCACAATTTTGCATGTATTTTATAATTTTTTTTTGGCATGATATGAATACTATCAGATTTATATCCAATAGCAGATGTATTATTACCAAAATTAGCTGTATATATTGTATTAATTCCTCTTGATTGTGGAATCCAAGCTGTAACAAAATACTGCTGTAACATAGCTATCCAACCATCTTTTGTTTTAACATATAAATTTTTTTTATTAAATTGATATTTATTAAACTTATCGTATTCAGTCGAATAAGCAGCCCCGCGAAAACTTTGTAATGCAAAATTATTACTATAAACATCCCTATTTTTTGGTAAATTAATAGTTTGTTTTAACTGTCCAAACATAGAATACTCTAAAATTCTATTAGTTTTATTTTGTATATTATATTCCACTTTTATATCATAAGAACCAGATTTTAATATAAAAGTTTTTTTATAAATCACTCCATTTTTTGCAATCCATATCATTGGTACACGTAATTCTTTTTGATCTTTGTGCAATATAAAATAACTTTTTGCACTAAAATACACTGGTCGCATACCATAACGAGGATTATCCGGACCATCTTTTCCAGTTAATCCACTTTGTGCTTGATAAGAAAAATCAGACTTTGTTTCTAATAATCGAAAGAATTGTAAAGAATTTAAGGTATGTTTATATGCCAATAAACTTGCTTGTTCTATATCTCCACCATTCCGATTAATACTTAAAAACATAGTATCAGTTTTAATAAAAATATTTTTTTTATTTTCTAATATTGGAACAGATAATCTATTCTGATTTTTTTTCACTTGTACTGCTGACAATTCTGAAGTAAATTCTATTTTCCATACTTGCCACAATAAAAAAGAACACAACAAAAAAGAAAAGATCAAAATATTACGTTGTAGATCCATTATTTATATTCTCTTTTATCTTGTATTTTTTTTGGTACAATATCATTTTTTTCAACATAGAAAGGATGACATTGCAATATTCTTTTTAATATTAAATATATACTTTTTATTAAACTAAATTTTTTTAATACATTTAAAGCATAGTTTGAACAACTAGGATAAAAACGACAACAAGGATTCAAAAAAATACTAATAAAACGTTGATATATAATAATAATAAATATTAAACAATTGGAAATTATTGATAATAATATAACCATAATTTCTCCAGTGTGTCTCTTAATATAGTACTATGTAATTTCACAGCATTTCTTTTTACCATAATTACAAAATCCATTCTAATTATTTTATGTTGAGATAAGCGAAAACTTTCTCGAATTAATCTTTTTAACCTATTTCTTTCATGAGCATGTCTGATATTTTTTTTAGTTATACTGAGTCCAAGACGTGAATACTCTAATAAATTACTTCTACCTAATATAATAATTTCTGATTTTTCTAATTTAACTGGTTTTTTAAATACAAAATTAAAATCTTCTTTATTCGATAAACGATACTTTTTTTTAAAATAAAAACGAAGCATTACAATCACTTTTATTTAGAGGAAACAGTTAAAAAAATACGCAATTTAGCACGTCTACGAGCTAAAATATGACGACCATTTTTTGTAGACATACGAGTACGAAATCCATGCGAACGATTTCTTTTTAGAATAGAAGGTTGAAAAGTACGTTTCATAATTATTGATTACCTAATTTTATTTAATTACTGAATACATAAAATATAAAATATTTATTTTATTATGTTAATAAGGATAATAATTCTTCTCTATAGAGTCAATAAACTTTGACTGAATCTTATTATATAAATATGAATCAATTTAATATGTTATAAATTGTCAGTTGACCATAAAAATATTTTCAAATATTCAGAATTTGTATTCTGATATAATATTTTATCACGTTCAAAATTAAAGTGTAAAATAAATAAAACCCATCTCTATGACAATCTACTATATACAAATGAAATCAAAAATATACTAAATTTTTTAGTTGTTAATAATTAATCTTACATAATATCAATATAGTAAAAAAAGAATAATAAATATAAATATTTAAAAAAAATGTGTACATCGATACATGATAAATAAATGTATAACTTTAAATAATTTTATTTCTCATTTATTTTGTTCGCGTGGAGTCGACCGTGTCACTTGCACTTTGGCAACAATGTCTTGCCTACTTACAGGCTATTCTGTCACCAACAGAATTTAGTATGTGGATATGTCCGCTTAAAGCCAAATTAAACGACAATATGTTAGAACTATCTGCACCTAATCGATTTGTCTTAGACTGGGTACAAGATAAATATCTTAAAAATATTAATCAAATACTTTATAATTTCTGTGGTGAAAATGCACCTTTACTAATATTTAGAGTAAAAGGCACATATAAAGGAGAAAATATTAGAAAATTAATAAAATTTCACCACCAATATAAAAAAAAATCATTATTATGGAACAATATATCTCAATCAAAAGAAATATCTTATTGTTCTAATATTAACAAAAAGCATAAATTTTCTAACTTTATATCAGGAATATCAAATCAACTTGCGTGTGCAGCAACGTATCAAGTATCTGACAAACCTGGAATGTCATATAATCCACTATTTTTATATGGAGGTACAGGCCTAGGTAAAACACATTTATTACATGCTGCAGGAAATAGTATGATAAAAAATCAATATAATGCAAAAGTTGTATACATGCACTCTGAACGTTTTGTACAAGATATGGTAAAATCTTTAAAAAACAATACTATAGAAGATTTTAAAATATACTATCGTTCAGTAGATGCATTACTAATCGATGACATCCAATTTTTTGCAAATAAAGAACGTTCTCAAGAAGAATTTTTTCATACTTTTAATTCTCTTTTAGAAGGCAATCAACAAATAATATTAACATCTGATCGCTATCCTAAAGAAATTAATGGAGTTGAAGATCGCTTAAAATCAAGATTTGGATGGGGTTTAACCATAGCAATTAACCCACCTGAATTAGAAACAAGAATAGCTATTCTTATTAATAAAGCACAAGAAAATAATATTCATTTACCTGATGAAGTTGCTTTTTTTATTGCAAAAAGATTAAGATCAAATGTACGTGAATTAGAAGGTGCCTTAAATCGTGTAATAGCTAATGCAAATTTTACCAGTAGAACAATTACAATAGATTTTGTACGTGAAGCTCTAAGAGATTTATTCAGACTACAAGAAAAATTAATTACTATTGATAAAATTCAAAAAAAAGTTGCAGAATACTATAAAATCAAAGTATCTGATTTACTATCTAAACGTCGTTCTCGTTCAGTTGCTCGACCAAGACAAATAGCAATGGCAATGTCAAAAAAACTCACGAATCATAGCTTACCTGAAATCGGTAATGCTTTTGGAGGAAGAGATCATACTACAGTACTGCATGCCTGTCGAAAAATAGAACAACTTCGTGAAAACAATCATGATATTAAAGAAGATTTTTCTAATTTAATTCAAACATTATCTTCATAATCTTATGAAATTTACTATAGAAAAAAATGATCTTTTAAAAGGTCTACAAAAAGTTGGATCCTTATTGGTTAAAAACCAATCTTTTCCTATGCTGGAAAACATATTAATAAAAATAAAAAACCATACATTGTCTTTAACTGCTACTAATTTAGAAACAGAAATTATTGTTAAAATATCAATAAAAAATATCTTTCAAATAGGTAGTACTGTCGTTTCAGGAAAAAAATTATTAGATATTTGCCGCAGATTACCTAATTATTCAGTGATTAAAATAGAAAAACATATCAATAAAATTAATATTATTACACATAATAGTTTTTTTTCATTAATTTCTATACCATCAAAAAATTTTCCTAATTTATGTAATTTTAAATCTGAAAATGAATTCTATATAGCTCAATATAGCTTTAAAAAAATGATTTATACAACTCAATTCTCAATGGCTAATCAAGATATACGATATTATTTAAATGGTATGCTATTAGAGATTAAAGAAAATAATCTTCGTACTGTTGCAACAGATGGTTATCGTATAGCAATATCTAACATACCCATCAATTTTCCAGTATCTTCTTGTTCGATAATACTACCTAGAAAAAGTATTCTAGAACTGGTTCGCTTATTGAATAATAGTCAATCTTTGCTACATGTTCTAATAGGAAAAAATAATATTCGTATAAACATAGAAGATATTGTATTTACATCTAAATTAATTGCAGGAGTGTTTCCAAACTATCAATCTATTTTACTACATAATCCTATTAAGCTTATGGAAGTTGAAATTAATATATTAAAAGAATCACTATTACGGGTATCTATTCTATCTAATCAAAAAATTCATGGAGTTCATTTACATTTAAATAATAGAAAACTAACAATTAGCGCCAGTAATCAAGAAGAAGAAGAGGCCAGAGAAATCATTGATTTAATCTACTCCGTAGATATGGACTTTAAAATAAATATTAATGTAAATTATATTTTAGACATATTAAATGTACTTACTGGTAAAAATGTTTATTTTTTAATGCAAAAAAATAGTTCTA
>DATLVK010000074.1:0-2475 GCA_035577605.1 Buchnera sp. (in: enterobacteria)
GGTTTTTTTCGTTTATTATCAAAAAATGGTTCTATTTATTATACTAGAAATGGACATTTTTATATTAATAAAAACCATTATATTGTTAATTCAGAAGATATGTATCTGACAGGATACCCTATCAACTATTCTTCCTTAAAATCTAAGAATTATCATTCTCAAGTAATACCTATTAATTTATCTAATTACATTAAAACTGCCTCTCAACCTACTACTATCTTAAAATTTTTTATTACTTTAAATCCTCTAGAACATATAAAAATAAATAGAGAATTTAATAAAAAAATTGCTAATACCTATAATCAAAAATTAACAATAAAAATTATTGATTCTTTAGGAAAAGAAAGATTGTTAGACTTTTTTTTCGTAAAAACAGCTGATAAAATATGGAAAATACACCCATATGAAACAAATACACATGAAAAAATAACACCTTTTAAAATAGAATTTGATTATAATGGATGTTTAATTTCTAAAAAAAATATAAACATAGATATAAAATTAAATAAAAATCAAAAAAAAGAAAAAATTTTATTAAATTTAGAAAAAATATTACAAAATAACACCACTAACAATCAAAATTATTTCTCTCAAAATGGATATACAGAAGGTATTATTAAAAATTATGAAATTAGTCATAACGGAACTATATATGGTCTTTATTCCAATCAAAGAAAAATACCATTAAGTAAAATTATATTATCTGATTTTACTAATTCTGAAAATTTAAAATCGGAAGTAAATAACATGTTTTCTAAAACCAATTCTTCTGGTATAGAAAAAATAGGAGTACCTGGAACTCTTGAATTTGGAAAACTAATATCCGGAGGATTAGAAAAATCTAACGTAGATTTAAATAAAGAATTTATAAATATGATTATGGCTCAAAGAAATTATCAATTAAATGCTCAAGTGATTAAAGCAGAAGAAAAAATATTTAATACACTAATTAATTTATAAATAATTGATACCAGGATACTATTATGGAGCAAGTAATTTATACAAGTATGTTAGCTGCAAATAAAATACTAGATAAACAAGCAATAACAGCTAATAATTTAGCTAATATATCTACTATTGGTTTTAAAGAACAATTACTTTCTCAACTGTCATTACCTGTAAATAATTCAAAATTATTTAAAAATAAGTATAAAATTCCAGAGGATAATTATCCATATTCTAATTTTTCATCTGGTCCTATAAATCATACGCAAAGAGATTTGGATTTATCTATTCCCGGTAATGGATGGTTTGTTATTAGAGATAAATACTCTAAAAATAAAGAAGGATACACCAGAAATGGACATTTAAAAATCACTACTGATGGAAAATTAATGATTAATCATTATTTAGTCGTAGGTAAATCAGGAGTAATTTCTTTACCAAAAAATAAAAACATTTATGTATCTACATCCGGTATAATTAATCTAACCAATTTTAATAGAGAAAAATTAAATAACAATAGCATAGACAAACTAAAATTAGTTAACCCTGATCCTAAATATTTAATAAGAGGAAATAATGGAATATTTTATCTTAATGAACAAGGATTAAAAAAATGGAAAAATACCATACCCGATGATAAAGAAATAAAATTAACTTCAGGAACATTAGAAGATAGTAATGTAAATATAAATGAAAATTTAATTAATTTAATTGCCCATGAAAAACATTTTTCTATAGAAATGAAAATAATTTCTGACTGTGATCAAAATATACAACGTGCAAATCAATTACTTAATATTAATAACTAACTTAACAATAAGGATGTAGTACACTATGATTCCTTCTTTATGGATAGCAAAATCTGGATTAGATTCTCAACAAACAAATATGAATGTTATTTCAAATAATTTAGCTAATGTAAGTACAAATGGATTCAAAAAATCTCGAGCTATATTTGAAGACTTAATTTATCAAAATATACGTCAACCAGGCTCTGACTCATCAGAAGATACAAATCTACCTTCAGGATTACAATTAGGAACAGGAGTTAGACCAGTATCAACAGAACGTATCCATAGTCAAGGAAACTTATCTAAAACTGATTCATCAAAAGATATCGCAATAAATGGACAAGGTTTTTTTCAAGTACAACTTCCAGATGGTAATTTAGCTTATACTCGGGATGGATCTTTTCAAATTAATCAAAATGGTCAATTAGTAACGAATAGTGGATTTCCTATCTTACCTAACATGAATATACCAACAAATACTATTGATTTGACTGTTGGGCGAGATGGAACGATTACAGCAAAAGTACAAAATCAATCTCAACCTGCACAAATTGGACAATTAAATTTAGTGAATTTTATTAATAATTCTGGATTAGAAAGCATAGGAGAAAATTTATATCAAGAAACAGCATCTTCAGGTAGTCCTATCAATACTATACCAGGTTTTAATGGAACAGGTTTATTATATCAAGGTTACGTAGAAACCTCTAATGTCAACGTGGCAGAAGAATTAGTCAAT
>DATLVK010000075.1:0-4288 GCA_035577605.1 Buchnera sp. (in: enterobacteria)
AAATAATGATTATTTTTATATTCTATTTGAAAATAGAATTTCAATTTAAATTTTTATAAAATAAATTATGAAAGAAATATATAAACCTGAAGAAATAGAAATATATGTACAAAATATTTGGAATAAAAACAATACTTTTAAAGTTACTGAAAATTCTAAAAAAGAAAAATATTATTGTTTAGCTATGCTTCCTTATCCTTCTGGAAACTTACATATGGGACATGTTAGAAACTATACTATTAGTGACGTTATTTCTCGTTATCAAAGAATGTTGGGTAAAAATGTCTTACAACCTATAGGTTGGGATGCTTTTGGACTACCAGCTGAAGAAACTGCTATTAAAAATAATATATCACCAAAAGCATGGACTTACGCTAATATAAAAAAAATGAAAAAACAACTAAAATCATTAGGATTTAGTTATGACTGGAGTCGAGAAATTACTACCTGTAAACCTAATTACTATCATTGGGAACAATGGTTTTTTACTAAATTATATGAAAAAAAACTCGTATATAAAAAGATGTCTTCTGTAAACTGGTGTCCGATAGACAAAACAGTATTAGCTAATGAACAAGTAATAAACGGATGTTGTTGGCGTTGTAATGCTAAAATAATATTACGTAATATTCCACAATGGTTCATAAAAACTACACAATATGCTGAAGAACTACTCAACGATATTAAAAAATTAAAATACTGGCCTGAAACTGTAAAAAAAATGCAAAAAAACTGGATAGGCCGTTCAGAAGGATTAAACATTACCTTTAACATTGTAAATAGCGAAAAAAAATTAATAATATATACGACTCAACCTGATTTAATTATAGAAGCAACATATATTGCTATTTCTCCATTTCATACATTTACACAAGAAATAGCAAATAAAAACCAAAAAATAAAAAAATTTATAAAAGAAACATGTGAAATAATGAATTCGCAATCTTGTATTAATTCTATAAAAAATCTAGGAAAAAATACAAAAGAATATGTCATTCATCCATTAACTAATGCTAAATTACCTATTTGGATAACTAACTATTTATTAATAGAAAACGAAACAGATGCAATTATTGGAGTACCTGCTCATAACCAAAATGACTTACAGTTTGCTATTAAATATCAGTTAAAAATCAAACCTATTGTATGCACAATAAATAATTTTTCTCCTGTAATTACAGATTGTTCTATGAAAAAAAAAGAAAAGTTATGTAGCTCTCAAGAATTTAATAACCTAACTAATAAAAAATCTATTATTTCTATAACTGATAAATTACTCAAAATAGGTGTTGCACAAAAAAAAATTCATTATAAATTAAAAGATTGGACAGTCTCTAGACAAAGATATTGGGGCACACCTATTCCTATGGCAACAAATCAAAATAATGAAATTATTCCCATACCTGATGATCAATTACCAATTATTTTACCTGAAAAACATACCATACAAGAGATTCAAAATTTTTTAAATAAAGACAAAAAATCATATCAAATTAATATAAATGGTCAATTAGCCTTTCAAGAAACTGATACGTTTGATACATTTATGGAATCTTCTTGGTATCATATAAGATACACATCTCCAAATTTTAATGGTATGGTAGATTCTAGAGCTGCTAATTATCGGCTACCTATAGATCAATATATAGGAGGCATTGAACATGCTACTATGCACCTAATATATATTCGACTATACCACAAATTATTACGAGATTTTGGATTAATAAATACCAATGAACCAGTAAAAAAGTTATTATGTCAAGGAATGGTTCTTGCAGATGCTTTTTATTTTTTAACAAAAACAAAACAACGTCATTGGGTTTCTCCTACATTAGTTAAGACGAAAAAGAATAAAAATGGGAGTATTATTGAAGCTCACGACCAACATGGAAGAAAATTAATTTATGCTGGAATGATAAAAATGTCAAAATCAAAAAATAATGGAATTGAACCTGAATTAATGATTAAAAATTATGGAGCTGATACTGTTAGATTATTTATCATGTTTGCAGCACCTACAGATTCATCTCTTGAATGGAAAGAATCAGGAATAAAAGGAATTTATCGTTTTTTACAAAAACTATGGAAATTAATTTATTATCATGTCAAGAAAAAAGATTCTGAAGTAATTTTAGATCCTGTTCTACTCACTACAGAACAAAAAAAAATACGTTGTGAATTGCATAAAACCGTTATAAAAGTCTCCGATGATATTGATCGACGTCAAACTTTTAATACAGCTATTTCAGCTATTATGAAATTAGTTAATTGTTTAATAAAGAAAAAAATAGAAAATAAACAAGATAGTGCTTTAATGCAAGAATCATTAATAATTATTATAACTATGTTATATCCATTTATACCACACTTCAGTTTAGTAACTTTGAAGATTTTACAGAAAAATAATACCATACAAGATAATATTTTATGGCCTGTTGCCGATCAATCAGCTATAATAGAACATTCAAAAATTATTGCAATACAAATTAATGGAAAAACACGTTGTACCATACCGATAAATATAAATTTATCTCAAGATGAAATTGTATCTCAAGTAAAAAAAGAACCTTTAATAGCGAAATTAATAAAAAATTGTAAAATTAATAAAATTATTTACATACCAAAAAAAATATTAAATTTAATAATATCTTAAAATATAAAGTAATACTGCTGTTGTTATCAATTGATATATAAAATATATTTACGGAAATTAATCTAGTATGTGTAAAATTGATGCCAATGATCTAGAAGATACATTACTGCAAGGACTAAATACTTTTTATTTACTTATTGGCAAAGAAGAATTCTTTATTCAAGAAAGTAAAGACATTTTGCTAAAATTTGCAAAAAAAGAAAAATATTTTGAAAAAATCGTAATATACATTAAATCTAATAAAGATTGGAAAATCTTTATTGATATATATCAAGATATAAATATATTTTCTGAAAAAAAAATTATTATTCTTATATATAAAAAAGATAAATTTGATGAATATTTTTTTAAAAACTTAATAACAATATCTAAAATATTAAATAAAAATGTTTTATTAATATTACAACTAGAAAACCACCAAAATAATTATAAAAAGAAAAATATTTTTTATAAACTAAAAATAAAAACTACTATTATTTGTTGTAATCCAGTTAAATCTGAAAATTGGAGTCATTGGGTAAATAAAAAAATAAAAAAAATGCAATTAAATATAAATTTTAATGTCAAACTACTACTGTATAACAACTATGAAAATAATCTATTTGCATTATCTAATGTACTAAATATATTTAAATTACTGTATCCACATACTGAAATTACCCTAGATAAGTCGACACAAATAATAGAAAATCTATCATTTTTTACACCTAGACAATGGATCAATACAATATTGGAAAAAAATAACAGCAAATCTCTTAAAATAATAGATAGATTATATAAACAAAAATACAATCCTATTTTTTTAATAAGGATTTTACAAAAAGAATTACTGATTCTTATTCATATGAAAAGAAATAAAAACATAAATTATCATCTATTTTTAAATGACAAAAAAATTTGTCATAAACGACATATAACATTAATTAATGCTTGTGCCAATAGTACTAATGAGAATTTATATAAAATGATAAAAATTATTACCAATTTAGAATTAAAAATAAAAGAAGAATACAGTAAAAAATCATTATGGACTCAATTAAAGTTACTTTCTTTACAATTCTAATTGTATACAAGATAATAATATGGATAAATAATGTCATCATTATACGGCATACTTGGTGGAACTTTTGATCCTATTCATTATGGTCATATTATACCAGCAAAACTGTTAGCTAAAGAAATTACTTTAAAAAATATTATTTTATTACCTAATTATATTCCATTATATCGAAAAGAATCTATTACTTGTATTAAAAAAAGATTGCAAATGATAAAAATAGCTATTAAAGAAGAATCTTTATTCGAAATAAGTACATTAGAAATAAAACAAAAAATTTTTTATACTATTGATACATTAAAATATATTAGAAAAAAAATTGGATATAATAAACCACTATGCTTTATTATTGGAGAAGATAATCTAATATTTATCAATCAATGGAAAAATTGGAATACTTTACTACATTTTTGTCATTTATTAATTTTCAGACGAAATATTTATAATAAGAATAAAATGAAACCTATTATTAAAAAATGGATTAAAAAAAATACAATAAAAAATTATCATCTGCTACATCAATATTCATCAGGTCTTATTTTTTTTTCAAATACTCCATATATTAATATTTCATCGAC
>DATLVK010000076.1:0-2494 GCA_035577605.1 Buchnera sp. (in: enterobacteria)
ATGTTAGCATCCTTGTCTAGAGTAAACCAATCCAATATTCGTACCGGACAATTAACAGATGAAGATTGGTCTCGTATTTCCAGTACAATGAATATCTTGTTAAAAAAGAAAAACATGTACATCGATGATTCTTCTGGTTTAACACCTAGTGAAGTTCGTTCAAGAGCCCGTCGTATATATCGTGAAAATAATGGATTAAGTTTAATTATGGTTGATTATTTACAACTGATGAGAGTGCCTTCTTTATCAGATAATCGAACATTAGAGATTGCGGAAATTTCACGATCTTTAAAATCTTTAGCAAAAGAACTACAAGTTCCCGTCATAGCATTATCTCAACTCAATAGATCTCTGGAACAAAGATCGGACAAACGTCCAGTCAATTCAGATTTACGAGAATCAGGATCTCTAGAACAAGATGCTGATCTTATCATGTTTATATATCGAGATGAAGTGTATAATGAAGATAGCGATCTTAAAGGTATTGCAGAAATTATTATAGGAAAACAAAGAAATGGTCCTATTGGAAAAATACGCTTAACTTTTAATGGTCATTGGTCCAGATTTGATAATTATGCTGGACCTCAATATAATGAAGAATAAAGCATATATCATATAAATATTTACTAAAAATTTATCTTTTATCTATAATGTTATCTTTCTATATGCTGCATGTCTTCCATCACTAAAAATAAAATATATATTTATATTATAATTAATATTGTTATTAAAATAATTATAATTATTAATATTTCTTCAAAATACCAAAAATCATATCGAATTAATAAATGTTCATTTAAATATTTATTTTAAAAATTAAAATTAATTTTAAAAAATTTATCAAATATTTAAATTTATACCTTATATTTGAATCGCATTGAATTAAATGATATTATTTTACAAAATACTAATAAAAATTAGTTTAATTTAATTACGTATAACATCGTGTAAAAAAATTAAATTAAAGTTTTTATACTCACATGATAAATATTGATAAAAAATGAAAATAAAACTAGGTATAGTAATGGATCCTATTTCTACTATTAATATTAAAAAAGATTCTAGTTTTGCTATTTTATTAAAAGCGCAAGAAAAAAAATATGAAATTTATTATATGGAAATAAACGATTTATATTTAATAAACAATAAAAGTTACGCTAGAATACGTAAATTAAAAATAGAAAATAACAAAAAAAAATGGTTTTTTTTTGGAAAAGAAGAACATATAGCATTATCTAACTTAGATGTAATACTAATGCGTAAAGATCCCCCTTTTAATACTCAATTTATCTATGCAACATATATTTTAGAATCAGCAGAAAACTCCGGTGTATTAGTTATTAATAAACCAAAAAGTTTAAGAGATTGTAATGAAAAAATATTTGCAACTTGTTTTCCTGAAATTATACCAGAAACTTTAGTAACCAGTAATCGTATTTTAATACGTCAATTTTTAAAAAAACATCAAGATATAATAATCAAACCTCTCAATGGGATGGGGGGAATGTCTATTTTTCGTGTTAATAAAGACGATCCTAACATTTCAGTTATTATTGAAACCATGACTAAATATGAAAATTCATATTGTATGTTACAAAATTATTTACCCGAAATAAAACAAGGAGACAAACGAGTTTTTATTATAAATGGAAAACCGTTTCCATGGTGTTTAGCTAGAATTCCGCAATCTGGAGAAACAAGAGGTAATTTATCTTCTGGAGGAATTGGTCAACCTAAGCCATTAAATAAAGACGATTTTAAAATAGCTAACCACATTGCTACTACCTTAAAAAATATGGGATTGCTACTTGTAGGGATTGACATCATTGGAAATAAATTAATAGAAATTAATATTACTAGTCCTACAGGTATTTGTGAAATTGAATCTTATTGTCAAAAATCTATAACTGAATTAATTATCAATAATATTGAAAAAAAAATACTCAAAAATCAGAAACTAAATTATTAAAGTAATCACATAAATATATTATTTTTTATAATACAAACTATGCTTATATTATCTTTTGACTTTGGAATAAAAAATATTGGTGTAGCTGTAGGACAGAAATTAACTTTTACAGCACATGCATTAAATGCACTTCCAGCAAAACTAGGTATTCCAAATTGGAATCAAGTTAATTCTCTTTTATTAGAATGGGAACCAAAATTTATTTTAGTTGGACTACCTTTAAATATGGATGGCAGCAGACAAAAAATTACAAAAAAAGCAGAAAAATTTGCAGAATTACTAAAAAAAAAATTTAATTTACACGTAGAATTATATGATGAAAGATTAAGTACAGTAGAAGCTAAATCTATATTATTTAAACAAGGCGGTTTTAGAGCGTTAAAAAAAGATAAAATTGATTCTTTATCTGCAGTTATTATATTAGAAAGCTGGTTTTTAAATACTTGTTCTTAAAAAATACAAATATATTACAATAAATTTTAATATTTTAAAAAATAATAAGGTTATTCAACATATTAAAAAATT